>NZ_JBHWGD010000026.1:38039-83209 GCF_042733235.1 Kitasatospora sp. NPDC059722 | reverse complement strand
GCGCGTGCTGCGAGTCTACGAGGGCCTCGAACTCGCCGTGGGGCTGCGGCGGCTCCCCCTCGCCTCTCCTCCCCAGGCTCAGCTCGGCCGCGGCGGGGGGGGGGGGGGGGGGCGCCCCCGGGGCGGGGTCGTCGTACTGCGTCTTGATGATGCCGATGCCGATGACCACGCCGACCAGCGCCGCGGCGACCGTGGCGGCACCCGCGCGCAACAGGCGGCCGGAGGCCGGGCGGGGGCGCGGGGCGACGGGGGCCGGCTGCTCGGGCGTGAACGGCCCGGGCGCGAACCGCCCGGCGGCGGGCTGCTGTTCCGGGGCGAGTTGCTCGGCGGCGGGCTGCACGGGGGTGGTGTGCGGCTGCTCGGGGGTCTCGGCCCCGGTCACGGTGCTGTCGCTCATATCAGCCGCTCCCACTGCTGCTTGGCGAGGTCCTCCACGGCGTTCGACGTCACCGGCTTGGCACCGAAGATCTCGACCTCCATCACGACGGTGCCGCGCTGGGCCACGGCGTGGCCGTAGTAGTACGGATCCTTGCTGTCCGACCAGTAATTGGGCTGGTCGAACACCTTGTAACCGCCGTTGGCGCCCTTCTCGAAGGGCTGCGTGCGGAAGACGGTGGCGCGCGACTTCGCCTCGCCGGCGTGCTCGGGCGCGTACTGGATCAACGACACGCGGTACTTGACGTCGTCCTTCTGCCAGTCGACCTCCACCGCGCGCCGGAAGCCGCGCGAGTTCAGGTCCTTGAACTCGCGGACCGCGTCGCCGGTGTGCTCGGCGAGGTCGCCGGTCGACACCCAGGAGGGCTTGTCCGGGTTCTCGCCCCAGGGCTTGCTGCCCTCCGGCGCGGTGAGGAGGAGCTTGCGCAGGTCGCCGTCGATGGCGAGCGGCTGCGGCTGCTCGGCGGCGAAGGCGGTCGGGTCGACCGTCGCGGCCGGGTAGGACGGCAGTGCGACCTGCAGCGGCGGGAGCGGCGTCGGCGGGCGCTGCGCCTGGATGGCGTAGCCCACGCCGCCACCGCCGAGGACGCCGAGCACCAGGCCGCACACGGCCAGCAGCACCGGCCGGGGCCGGCGCGGGACGCGCGGCGCGGGCTCGGGACCGACGGCCAGGAGGTCGGGCGCGAAGGCACCGGGCGGCCCGGTCACGACGGCGTCGGGAGCGACGGCCTCGGGAGCGATGGCGTCGGACGCGGCGACGGGCTGCGGCGGCACCGGCGGGGCAGGCGGCGCGGCGGGGGCCGCGGGCTGCGGAGGAGCGTCGCCGGGCGACGGCTCCACGGGTTCGGTGGTCACGAAGTGGCTCCAGGAGAAGGAAGGACGACGGCGGGCGGGCGGCGGTACGGGCTCAGCCGCCGGAGGCGAGCCACTCGCGCTGCCGCTTCATCAGCTCGCTGAGCAGCGCCTTGTCCGGCGTCCCCTTCACCTCGACGTCGATCGTGTACTGGACGTCGCCCTGGCTGGAGATGCCGGTCATCGAGCCGGTGTAGGCCTGCTGCTTGGGCTTGTGGACGTAGCCGTGGGCGTTCGGGTCGCCGTCGATGTCGATCGGGTCCTGCGACTTGACGGTGTAGCCCTTGACGAACTCGGTCGCCATCGCGGTGGAGCCGAAGTGCAGGAGGGTGACGGTGACTTCGGCCTTGCCGTCGGCGGTGCGGTACATCCGGGTGGCGCCCTCCTTGTACCCGTACGAGCCGAGGATGCCCATGATCCCGTCCTGCTTGCCGAACAGTTCGGCGACGTCGTCGTCGCTCAGCTTCGCCCCGTCCACGGGCCCGTACGACTCGCCGCCGTCGGGGATCGGGAGCAGGAAGTAGCGCAGGTCGCCGTCGTGCTTGCCGCCGCTGACGGTGCCCTTGACGGTGCTGGCCGGCTTGGGCGTGGTCGGGACGGCGGTCGGCGTCGGGAGCGGCACGGCGGTGGGCGTCGGACTCGCGGAGGCCGTCCCGGACGCGGACGCGGCGGCCGTCGGTGCGGGTGCGGCGGCGGCCGGGCGGGCGTCCGGCTTGCCGACGGCGACGGTCACGGCGGCGCTGGTCGCCGTGACGGCGAGCAGCCCGGCGGTGGCGAGCGCGATGCCGACGGCGCGCGGCAGTCGGCGCGCGGGCGCCTCGGCGGGCGCCCCGACGACGGGCTCGGCCATCGGCTCGGCCGTCAGCTCGGCCATCGGTGCGGCCATCGGCTCGGCCGTCAGCTCGGCCATCGGTGCGGCCATCGGTGCGGCCATCGGCTCGGCCGTCAGCTCGGCCATCGGCGCGGCGGGCAACTCGGCACCGGGAACAGCGGGTTGAGCAGCTACCGGCTGCTCCGCGGGGTGCTCGTTTTCGGGCGCGGACAAGGAACTCCCCCAGGGAAACGTGGAATGTCGCGCGCGGGCCCCTCGCACACCGCCCCCCAGCGGCTCTCCGGACCGTCCGGCACGCGTCTCAGCAGGAAGTATGAGAGGCCGGTGAGAAATCCGCCAACAAAATCATCACCACGTTCCCTCCCAATTCCCGATGAATCGGGCACGCCGTGATCCAAACGCAATGGGCGGACCGGCGTCGACCGCCGATCCGCCCCGTTCGCCCTGCGCCACCCGCTACCGGCGCGGGCGGCCGCGCCTCAGGAAACCGCCTTCTCCCACATCTCGACGACCTTGCCGGAGGCGTCGAGCGTCACCTTGAAGACGTTGTTCTGGCAGGGGTAGACGCCCTTGTCGCTGCCCGGCGTCGCGATGCACTCGTTGACGTGCTTGGCGAGGGTCTCCGCGTTGGCGTCCATCGGCGGCTTCACCACCGACCGCAGCTGGGCCTTGAAGGCGGGCGCGAACTGCGCGGTCTTGTCGGGCCCGGTCGGTTCGAGGGCGACGTCGTCGACCCCGCAGGCGTCCTTGGTGTCCTTGTAGACCAGGGTGGTCCCGTTGGTGCCCTTCACCGGGACGATCCACTTCTGCCCGGCCGGCAGCGGGTCGTGGGTGCAGATGCCCTCCGGGCCTGCGTCGGTGGCGCCGGCGGACGGCTTGCCGGTGGGCTTGGCCTTCCCGGTCGGCGAGGCGGCGCCGGTGGCCGCACCGGTGGGCGCGGCGGCGGCGGGCGCACCGGTGGGCGCGGCGGCGGCGGTGCTGGAGCCGCCGCCGGCCTGGTCGGACGAGTTGTCCGGGCCGCAGGCGGCCAGGCCGAACGCGGCCGTGGCGACCAGGGCGGCGGAGAGCAGTTTCCTGGAAACGAGCATGACGACTAACCCCCGTGTGACGCATGATCAGGTTATCGGTGCGGCCGACAGACTAGCGCCTCCCACCGTCGCTCCACGCACACCCGCACCTGCACCCCCGCGCCCCTGGGCGCCCCCTGCGCCACCGGACACCGGCGCACGGGCGACGTAGGGTCGGACCCATGCGACTGAGCACCGTGATCCTCCCCATCCACCGGTGGGGCGAGGGGCAGAAGATCTGGCGGCGGGCCGAGGAGCTCGGTTTCCACGCCGCGTACACGTACGACCACCTCTCCTGGCGGTCGTTCCGGGACGAGCCGTGGTTCGGGTCCGTCCCGACCCTGACCGCGGCCGCGACGGCCACCGAGCGGCTGCGCCTCGGCACCCTCGTCACCTCGCCGAACTTCCGGCACCCGGTGACGCTGGCCAAGGAGCTGATCACGCTGGACGACGTGTCCGGCGGGCGGCTGACGCTCGGCATCGGCGCCGGCGGCGTCGGCTACGACGCGACGGCGATGGGCCAGGAGGCGTGGTCGCCGAAGGAGCGGGCGGACCGCTTCGGCGAGTTCCTGCCGCTGCTGGACAAGCTGCTGCGCGAGGACGCCACGACCGAGGCCGGCACGTACTACTCGGCGGTCGAGGCGCGGAACATCCCCGGCTGCGTGCAGACGCCGCGCGTCCCGTTCTACGTGGCCGCGACCGGCCCCCGCGGGCTGAGGCTGGCCGCCGAGCACGGGCAGGGCTGGGTCACGTACGGCGACCCGCGCGGGCCGGCGGACGTGCCGGTGGAGCAGGCGCCCGAGGTCATCGCGCGGCAGATCGCGAAGCTCACCACGGCCTGCGAGGCCGTCGGCCGGGACGTCGCGACGTTGGAGAAGGTGCTGCTCCAGGGCTCGACGGCGGAGAAGCCCCTGCAGTCGCTGGGCGCCTTCGTCGACTGGGCGGGCACCTACCGCGAGCTGGGCATCACCGAGCTGGTGATCCACTGGCCGGTGCCGGGCTCGATCTTCGAGAACGACCTCGCCGTCTTCGAGGAGATCGCCGCCGAGGGCCTCGCCCAGCTCGGCGAGGGCTAGCGGCTCAGGGGACCGACGGCCGGATCACGGGTGCGGACGGGTGCGCTGGGCGGGGAGCTTCGGCTCCGGCCCGGCGGGCCCGTCCGAGGCTCCCCGGCGGGCGATCTCGGCGAGGGCGTGGAACAGCACGTCGCCGAGGAGGACGGGCTCGCGCGGGGCGGCGCGGGCCGCGGGAGGGGCGGTCGGGAGCGTCTCGTCCCGGAGCTGGCGAGTGGGCATGGCTCTTCCTGCCGACGGGGAGGCGGTCTGCTCGGCCATGCGGGTCCTGCCCGGAGGGCGGAAGCCGGACACCCCCGCCCCGGGCGAATCGGCCGGAAACGGCGCTTCCGGGGCCGAAAGAAGGCCGACCGGGGTCGGAGGACGGGTGGCGGTCCCGCCGATGACCGGTACCCCGCCGATGGGCGAAGATGGACCGGTGACCGAACCCCGCGCCCCCCGCCTGATCGCCACCGACCTGGACGGCACCCTGCTGTGCAGCGGCGGCACCGTCACCGACCGCACCGCCGCCGCCCTCGCCGCGGCCGAGGCGGCCGGGGTGCGGGTGGTGTTCGTGACCGGGCGCCCGCCGCGCTGGATGCAGCAGGTCAGCCCGCACATCGGCGGGCACGGGGTGGCGATCTGCTCCAACGGCGGCGCGGTCGTCGACGTGCGGCGCGGCGAGCTGCTGGAGTCCTTCCCGCTGCCGGAGGAGACCGCGCTGGCCGTGGTCGAGATCCTGCGCGCCAAGCTGCCCGGCACGTCCTTCGCCTTCGAGTACCCGGCCGGGTTCGCCCGCGAGCCCGGGTACGAGGTGCCGATGTGGGGCGAGGACGTGGACCACCCGATCGGCCCGGCCGAGCTGCTGCTGGGGCCGGACGGGCCGGTGCGCGGCCTGTTCAAGCTGCTGGCCAAGCACCCGGACCTCGACCCGGACAAGCTGCTGGGCGAGGCCCGCGAGGCCGCCGGGCACCTGGCCGAGATCACCCGCTCCGCGCCGATCCCGCTGCTGGAGATCAGCGCGCCCGGCGTCACCAAGGCCAGCACGCTGGCCCGCTGGTGCGCCGGGCACGGCATCGACCGCACCGAGGTGGTCGCCTTCGGCGACATGCCGAACGACCTGGAGATGCTGGACTGGGCCGGCACCGCGTACGCCGTCGCCAACGCGCACCCGCAGGTGCTGGCGGCGGTGGCGCTGCACACCGTGAGCAACGAGCAGGACGGCGTCGCGGCGGTGCTGGAGCGGATCCTCGGGCTCCCTCAGCCGAAGCGGCCGTTGACGTAGTCCGAGGTGCGCCGGTCGCGCGGGCTGCCGAAGACCTGCTCGGTCGGCCCGGCCTCGACGATCCGGCCCGGGGTGTCGTGGGTGGCCAGGAAGAACGCGCAGGTCTGCGAGACCCGCTGGGCCTGCTGCATGTTGTGGGTGACGATCACGATGGTGAGCCGCCCGCGCAGTTCGGCGATGGTCTCCTCGACCCGCCGGGTGGAGGTCGGGTCGAGCGCCGAGCACGGCTCGTCCATCAGCAGGATGTCCGGCGAGACGGCCAACGACCGTGCGATGCACAGGCGTTGCTGCTGACCGCCGGAGAGCGCGCCGCCGGGCGTGTGCAGCCGGGTGGCCACCTCGTCCCAGAGCCCGGCCCGGCGCAGGCTGGTCTCCACGAGGTGCCGGCGCTCCTCCTTGGACACCTTGATCCCGGCCAGCTTGAGCCCGCTCGCGACGTTGTCCTGGACGGACATCGCCGGGAACGGGTTGGGCCGCTGGAACACCATGCCGATCCGGCGGCGCACCTCGGCCGGGCGTCGGTCGAGGTGGTAGACGTCCTCGCCGTCCAGCAGGACCTCGCCGGCCAGCGCGGCGCCGCGCACCATCTCGTGCATCCGGTTGAGGATCCGCAGGTAGGTGGACTTGCCGCAGCCCGACGGGCCGATCAGCGCGGTGACCTCGCCGGCCGGCATCGCCAGCGAGACCCGCTCCAGCACCTTGCGCGAGCCGAACCAGGCGGAGACGTCCCGGGTCTCCAGGGCGGCGAGCGCCCCGCCGCCGGCCCCGGTGCCGTACCGCGGCACCGGCTGGACGGGCGGCAGGGTGAGCGTGTCGGCGGCCGGGTCCGCCGCCGGGTGCGGCGCCGGGTGCGGCGCGTCGGCCGGCCGGGCCGGGGTCGGCGGGTGGTCGGTCATCGGTGCATCCGTCATCGGTACGGTCCTCCGGGCGCGCGTCAGTAGAGGTTGGGCAGCAGGGCGGCGGCGTTCTCGTAGACCGCCCAGAGCGCCGCGCCGACCACCGGTGCGAGGCTCAGGTAGGCGGTCGAGCGGCGCCAGTACCGGGCCAGCAGCAGGGCGGCGACCACCGCGCCGAGCAGGCCGAGCGACCACAGCTGCAGCGTGGCCAGCGCGCCCTTGTCCGCGGCCAGCGCCTTGTCGTACGGGACGGTGGCGGGCCGGCCGCCCGGGTTCTGCTGGGGGTCGCCGTCCAGCCGGGCGCCGATCATCACGGTGGAGCCGGGGATCCAGTCGGAGTCCCCGGTGACCAGGACGAGCCGGTCGCGGGCCGGGTCGGTGATCGGGGCGTCGCCGTCGCCGTACGCGTTGACGGTGTAGCTGGCCGTGCCCTGCCCGGTGGTCGTCTCGATCCGGTCGCCGACCCGCAGCTTGGACAGTTCGGCGAACGGCGCCCCGAAGGTGGCCCCGCGGCCGAAGACCACCGCCACCCCGCTCTGGCCGGGCAGCGCGGTGTCCCGCCGGTGGCCGGGCCCGCGCATGAGGTCCCGGCCGGTGGTGCCCTCGACGACGACGGCCTGGTGCAGGCCGATCGCCGGGATGTCCAGCAGCGCCACCGGTTCGCCGTCCGGCGCGGAGCCGGTCGGGGCGACCGCGCGGGCGAGCTGGTCCCGGAAGGTCTTGTGCGCGGTGGACTGGTAGTGCCGCTCCTGGATGTCCGAGAGCGTGAACAGGAAGCCGACGAAGCCCAGGACCAGCGCGGCCAGCAGGCTGACCGCCCAGGCCGCCTGGAGGAACCATCGCCGCCCCGGCGTCACCGCGGGCCGCCCGGCCGGACCGGCCGGCTCCGGAACGCCAGGGGCGGGGGCGGCCGGCTTCTCCAGCACGGGGGCCGTCACGACGCGCCGCCCGACGTGCGGCGGCGCAGCAGCCGGCGGCCGAGCAGCGGCGGGACGAGGACGACGGCGATCAGCTCGATCGCGGTGAGCGTGCTGAGCATCCAGTCGTCCGGCTTTCCGGCCACGTCGACCACGTTCGCCGCGACCTCCCCGGCACCGCCGCGGCCGCGGGCCACCACCTGGCCGGTCTGCGGGTCGACGACGTCGTCGACGGGCTGGTCGCCGGGGGTGCCGGCGGCCGCGTTCGGGTCGGCGGCCGCCCCCTGCGCGTTCGGGTCGCCGGTGCCGCCGGCCGCCGCCGCACCGCCGGCGCCGCCCGCGGTGCCACCACCGCCCGTGCCCTTGTTTCCGGCCTTGCCGGTGCCGCCGCCGCTGCCCGTACCGCCGGTGCCGCCGGCCGCGCCGCCGCCGCTGCCGCCCGGGCCGCTGCCCGGGCCCGAACCGCTGCTGACCGCCTGGCCGTTCTGCACGGTGCAGTCGAGCGCCTGGCCCTGCTTGTCGCAGGGGCTGGGCATCGGGGCGTTCTTGAGGAGCGTCAGCTCGCCGGCCTGGTTGATGGTCGGGTTGGCGCAGCCCGCCAGGCTGTCCGCGTTGACCTTGCTGGCGTTGCCCGGGATGTGCTTGCTCTGCTTCAGCCCGCCCTTGACCAGGCCGTACGGGATCGGCGAGTAGCCGAGCTGATCGGCTTCGCCCTGTCCCTCGCACAGCACGTAGTCGAGGAACCGGCTGAGGGCGGCGCCCTTGTCGTCGTTGAACCGGGGCAGCGGCTTGAGGAAGTCGGAGCGCGGCACGATCAGGTAGCTGTAGCTGGAGATCGGGTACGCGCGCGGGTCGTCCATGGTGTAGACGCCGTCGAGGTTCTGCTGGAGGTAATTGGGGTCGGACTCCGGGGTGTCGTCGTCGACACCCCGGATCTTCGCCGCGGTGAGCGACACCGCCACGTTGGAGGCGGTCGGCAGCGAGAAGTAGCCGGCCTTGTTGAGCACCTTCACCACGGGCCAGTTGGCCTTCTTGGCGAACGCGTACTCGTCGTAGCCGATGGTGCCCTGGTTGGTGGGCGCCATGATGTAGCTGGCGACGGTGTCGGAGCTGCTCTGCGCGACCATCGGGCTGGACGCCGGGAAGAACTCGGTGTACTCACCGCAGCTGACGGAGTTGACCGCCTTGCAGTAGTCGTCCCACTGGGCGCCGTAGGTGTGCGACATCCAGCGGGTGAACTGCGCGGTGGCGCCCGAGCCGTCGGAGCGGACGACCGGGAAGATCTTCAGGCTGGGCAGTTGCCTGCCGTAGTCCTGGGTGATCTTCGGATCGTTCCAGTTGGTGATCTTGTTGGTGAAGATGTCCACGATGGTCTGCGGGGAGAGCCGCAGGTCACGGACCTGCTTCCCGCTGATCTGCAGGTTGTACATGAAGGTGGTGCCGCCCGCGGTGATCGGCACGTACGAGTAGCCGTACGTCGGTTGTTCGGCGCCACCGCCGCCGCCGCGCCGGCCCGCCTCGTTCAGGCCGGTGTCCTCCTTGGAGCGGAACGGCACGTCCGAGGCGGTGAAGTCGGTCTGGTTGTTGCGCCACGAGGCGCGGCCGTTCGCCGAGCCGGTCGCGGCGAAGTCGATGCCGATGCCCTGCGTCCGGACGTCCTGGCGCCACTGGTCCAGGGCCGGTGCGGCCCAGCTGGAACCCTCGCCGCTCAGCACCACGCCCGCGTGCGCCGGAGTGCTGCGCGCCAGCATGGTCCCCGAGGCGAGCAGGAGGGACAGCAGTACGGCCACCGTGCGGGCCACGGGGCGCCTTGCGGCCTCCCACGACATGAGAACTCCTCTGGTACTGCGGTTGGTTGAGTGCGACATCAGCGACTCCTCGGCACGGCGACGACCGGACGGGAGACGGCGGCCAGCGCGGCGGCCTCGGCGCGGCGCGCGTCCCGGCTGATCCGGCGCTTCTGGGCCCCGGTCAGCTGACCGGGCCGGCGGCCACCGAGCAGACGCGCGGTGACGAACAGGACCAGCACCACGCCCATCAGGGTCAGACCGGCGGCGAAGCCCCGCGCGATCATGGGGTCGTAGGGCTGTTTGACGTAGTTCCAGATGTACAGCGGCAGCGACACCTGGTGCCCTTCGAACGGGTTGCCGTTGAACTGTGCGGTGAAGCCGGCGGTCAGCAGCACCGGCGAGGTCTCACCGACGCCGCGCGCCATCCCGAGCACGACGGCCGTCACCAGTCCTGGGCGGGCGGTGGGCAGCACGACGTTCCACACCGTCCGCCACTGGCTGCCGCCGAGCGCGTACGAGGCCTCGCGCAGGGTGCCCGGCACCAGCCGGATGACCACTTCGGCGGCCCGGGTGACGATCGGCATCATCATCACGGTCAGCGCCAGGGAGGCGGCGAAGCCACTCTTCTCGAACCCGAAGGTGAGGATCACGACGCCGAAGACGAACAGGCCGGCGACGATCGACGGCAGCGCCGTCATCGCCTCGACCAGCGTCCGTACGGGCCGGGCCATCCGGCCGCCGACCTCGGACATGAAGACGGCCGCGCCGATCCCCAGCGGCACCGCGAACAACGTCGCCAGGCCCAGCTGTTCGAGCGATCCGACGATCGCGTTGAGCGCACCGCCGGAGGTGATCGGGCTGAGCGGGCCGGTGCTCTCCATCGACTCGGTGAAGAAGTTGAGGTGCTGCGCCGCGTCCATCCCACGGCTCGTCACGTAGCCGATCTGGTCGGCGATCAGTCCGACGATGAGCAGCCCGGCGCTCCAGGCGACCACCGCCACCAAGCGGTCGCGCACCATCATCGGACCCCACTGGAGACGGCCGAGCGCGTAGTAGCCGGCCAGGAAGAGCACGTACCAGCAGATCAGGAAGCCGAGCACGCCGCTGAACGGCAGGACCCGCTCGTACAGCATCCAGTCCAGGCCCAGCGAGCCGGCCGACGCGCCGGCCAGGGTGAAGACGTCGTCCCGGGTGATGCCGCCGAGCTTCACCCGCTTCTCGGGTCGCGGCCGTCCGTCGGGCGCGGGAGCGGCTGCGGGCCCGGACGCCGCGACCGGCGGCAGGTCGAGCGTGGTCATCGGATCGTCCCTTCGGGGTTCGTCATGGTCAGTCCGCCGTCGCGGAGCCGGAACGGGACCGGTTGATCACGAAGCCGGCCGCCACGTTGACCAGCAGGGTGAGCGCGAACAGCACCAGACCGGCCGCCATCAGCGCGGAGAGCGACAGCGAGTCCGACTCGCCGAACCGCAGTGCGATCAGCGCCGGGATCGAGTTGGCGCCGTTCTCCAGGACGTGCGTGATGGTCTGGAAGCTCGGCGAGATGATCAGCGCGACGGCGATCGTCTCGCCCATCGCGCGGCCGAAGCCCAGCATCACCGCGCCGATCACACCGCCGCGTCCGAACGGCAGCACCACGGTCCGGACCATCCCCCAGCGCGTCGAGCCCAGCGCGTAGGCGCCCTCCCGCTCGCCCTGCGGTGCCTGGGAGAACACCTCGCGGGAGAGCGAGGTGACGATCGGAATGATCATCAGCGACACCACCACGCCCGCGATGAAGGTCGAGGAGGTGTAGGACGGTCCGACGTCGCCGGTGCGCACCTTCAGGAACGGGAGCACGTCACCGAGGTGGTTGGCCATCCAGCGCACCAGGCCGAGGATGCGCGGCTGGAGGAAGAACAGCCCCCAGAGGCCGTAGACGATGCTGGGGATGGCCGCCATCAGGTCGACCAGGGTGATCAGCAGTGCGCGCAGCCGCAGGGGCGCGTACTCGGAGATGAAGATCGCGGTGCCGAGCGCCACCGGGACGGCGATCGTCAGCGCGATGACGGCGATCAGCAGACCGTCCGGGAGCACCGCCGCGATGCCGAAGCTGTGCGCGCCGGTCTGCCACTTCCGCTCGGTCAGGAAGGACCAGCCGACGATGCGCAGCGCGTCGGCGCCGCGCAGCACGAGGAAGAAGGCGATCAGCCCCATGATCGCGAAGACCGAGAGCCCGGCGAGCCGCAGCACGCCGCGGAACACCCGGTCGCCGGCGGTCGCGGGGGCGGTGATGATGCGCGGGACGTCCTCGTCCGGCCCGCGGTCGGGCTGGCCCGGTGCCCCGGCGTACGGTGCCGCGGGCTCGGCGGCGGCTGTCATGGTCTGCTCTCCGTGCTCGGGGGCGGCTGCGGGGGAACGGCTGTGTGGGGACGGCTGCATGGAACGGCTGTGGGGGAACGGGCAGGGAGCGTGCGCCCGCCGGAAGGGGCTCGGCGGGGCCGGGACGGCGGCCCCGCCGAGTCGTTCGCCGCGTCGGCGTCAGGGCCTGCGGCGCAGCCGCGACCAGCCCCGGCGCACTGCGGCCACCGCCTTGTCGCCGGCCGGGGTGCCGCCGAGGAGCAGCGCGGCCGGCCCGCCGACCACCAGCACCAGGCCGGCGATCAGGGCGACGGGCAGCAGCAGCCGCGCCAGGCCCGATCGGTCGGCCAGCGGGGTGCCGGCCGCCACCGGGGCGGCGGACAGCGGGCCCTTGGCGGTCGGCGTCCCAGTGGGCTTGGCACCCGCGGCCGGCGGTGCCGCGGCAGCGGGCGCACCGGCGCCCGTACCGGCCGCGGTGGACCCGTCGGTGGCGGTGCCGTTCCGGCCGGAGCCCGTCCCGGTGCCGTCGGGGGCGGTGCCGCCCGCCGAGCCGTTGTCGCTCACCGGGGTGGAGCCTCCGCTGCCGCCCGCCGGGGCGGAGGTGGCGCCGCCCCCGGAGGTGC
This sequence comes from Kitasatospora sp. NPDC059722, assembly GCF_042733235.1. Classification (NCBI taxonomy): domain Bacteria; kingdom Bacillati; phylum Actinomycetota; class Actinomycetes; order Kitasatosporales; family Streptomycetaceae; genus Kitasatospora; species Kitasatospora sp. NPDC059722. The sequence continues at coordinate 71,123 of NZ_JBHWGD010000026.1, read as the reverse complement.
CGCCCGCGCCGGCCGGCGGGTTCGGCGGGGCGGCCTGGTTCCCGGGCAGCTTGCCGTCCTGCGCGGCCACGTGCGCGGCCGCGTCCTGGGCCTGGGCGCGCTGGGCGGCGGTCAGGGCGAGGAAGCCCGGGGCGAGCTGGCCGGGCTCGATGCCGTACACCTGGCCGCCGTTGGTGACCGACTTGAGGAAGTTCGCGATCGCACCGGCCTTGGCCTCCGGCACGCCGCTCGTCGGGACCATCGCGTACTGCACGGTGGTCAGCGGGTAGGCCTTCTGGTCCCGCGAGTACGCGGTGTCCGCGGCGCCGTAGGGCAGCTGCTGCACGCCGGTGGCGGCATCGACCGTCATGCCGGCGACGGCGGCCTGGAAGCCGGACCGCTCGGGGGCGACGAAGGCGCCCGCCGGGTTGAGCAGGGCCGCCTCGGGCATCGAGAACGCCTTGGCCTGGCCTGCGTCCATGATGGCGAGCAGGGCCCGTTCACCCGGGGCCTGGACGGGGCAGTCCAGGTGCCGGCCGTCCGATTCGGAGTTCGGCTGCTGGCAGGTCGGCTTGCCCTCCAGGATGTTGCGGGCCACCCGGCTCAGGCCGAGCAGGGAGGGGTTCCACTCGTACTGCTTCCAGTGGGCGAGGTCCACGGTGGTGGTCGACACGCCCGGGCCGGTGAAGTCCTGCGGCTGGAAGGCCTCGACGGGGTACCCGGGGAACTGCGGCCGCAGGTAGAAGGTGTCGATCCGCATGCCCCACGGATCGGGCTCGCCGTCGAGGAAACGGGCCGCCTCGGGGTCGCTCGCGATCCACGCGGTCACCTGGTAGGTGAGGTCGGTGGTACCGCCGGCGACGGACGGGAAGACGGTCAGGATCCCGCCGCAGCTGGTCGGCCAGTGGATTCCGTTCGCTTCCGTCTGCGGGTTCAGCTTGATGAACTCCGGGTCCGTGAACAGGCACGTCGGGTTGCCCGCCACCGACTTGATCGGATCGCCCGGCGAGTCGTAGGACTGGGTCAGGAGCTTGGCCAGCAGCCGGGCGTTCAGCCGCAGGTCGCGGATCTGGCGCCCGGTCGTCCTGTCGTCGATCGCGAACACCACGGAGATGCCGGTCGTGGTCAGGGGCGCGTAGACGTACGGCCGGGCCGGCGGCGACTGGTCCGGCCTGGCCGTGAGCGCGACGTCGGTGGTCCCGCCGAAGAACGCCGTCCGCGCCTGCGGTTCACCGCCGGCCGAGGCGTACTGGACGGTCAGCGGGGAGCTGCCGAGGCACAGACCGGACCGCCACTGCTGCATGGCGCGGTTCGCCATCTCCAGGCCCTGGGCCCGGAGGTCGGCGGCGGCCGCCGCGCAGTCGTCCGGGGTGGGGGCGAAGTGCAGGGGGACGACCACGTGATGGCCCCAGGCGCACTGCTCGCTGCTGCGGTTCCTGGTCTTCCAGTTCTCCATGCCGGGGCGCAGGGTGGAGTCCGTCGCGGCCTTGAAGATCTGCGAGCCGACGTCCATCCGGTGGTCTTCGCAGTCGGCCTGGCCCTTGCGGAGCTTGTAGTAGTCGATCGGGTCGCCGCCGTAGTTCGGCTCGACCACGAGGGAGCAGGGGTTCGCCGCGTCACACCCGAGTCCGACGCTCTGCTGCTTGTTCCAGACCTCGATGGAGGCCGCGCCGGAGCCGTCCTGGCCGGTCGCGGCGATCACCATGTTGGACCGGAGTTCGGGCGCTTCCAGACCCGAAGGACGCGCCTTCTGCTCGAAGCCGAGCGAAGCCTCCCCTCCGTAGAGCGTGCTTCCGTAGCAGTCCGTGATGAGGGGGTTCTCGCCCTTGCACTCGTAGATCCGCACCGCGTAGGCGATGTCCTCGGAATCCTTGATCGCCTTGATCACCGGCTTGCCGGTGACGGACCGGGTCGGCGTGAACCCGCTCCAGGAGACCTGTAGCACCTGGTTGGTCAGGTTCTCCGTCTGGGAGACCGTCACGCTCCCCTCGGGCCCGTACCCCTTCTTCTCCGGGATCCAGACCTTCGGTCCCTGCACCGTCTTCGCGGAGTCCGCCCGCGCCTCGGGCACCGCCCCCAGGCCCACCGGGACCACCGCGAGTGCCGCCACCACGGCCCAGACGAGCGCCAGGGCCGGCAGTCGCCGGCGCCACCACCCTCGGTCTCCCGGGTCGGGTTCGCGGATTCTCATGGCGGGGACCTCCGGTGGGTGCGAGCCGCCGGTGGGCGGCGCGGGGCGTCGATGGCGCTGGGCCGGATGGCTCCGGTGCGTACCATTCGGCCAGCCGGACATGGCCGGATCCGGTCGGCCAGATGTACGAGGCCACAACGCGACTCCCCCGTAACGGAGTTGGCCGCCCCCAAGGCGGGCGGGCCCGCGCCGGAGCGCGGACCCGCCGAGCTGCCCCGGTGGCGTCCACCGGGCCGAGACGTCAGCTGCCGGGCGTGTAGGTCACCGCGAGCGAACCGATCGACTGGCCGGCCGTGAAGAAGGTCGTGCCGAGGTTGGTGTCGAGGTACTGCGCGGCGGCCGCGTCCACCTTCAGACCGGTGGTGTCGAGCGTCTGGGCGGTGCCGTTGCGGCCGACCGAGACCCGGCCCGCCGGGTCCAGCAGGGCCACCGGGGCCGTCGCGCCGTCCGGCACGGCGAAGAACTTGCCCTTGTTGATCACGAGGTCGAGCTGCTTGAAGATCACGGTCTTGCCCGTGGCGATGTTGACGAACAGCAGGTCGCCGCCGAACTGGATGTCACCGTTGAACGCCGGGATGTTCGCGACGCCGCCCGAGACCGGGAGGGTCGTGGTGAGGCCGGTGGTGTCGGCGTAGGCCGGGGTCGCCGGCGGGAGCGGGACGATCACGATGCCGTTGGTCACCGCGCTCTGGAGGAACGTCAGGTCCGAGGTGATGACGGCCTGCCCGGTGGGCGGCGTGGTCGTGACGGTGGTGTCGGCCGCGGCGGCGCCGCTCAGGCCGGTCACGGCGAGGACGACGGCGGCACCGGTGGCGGCGAGCCGGACACGGGTTCTTGACATGGTGAACTCCTTGGGAGAGGTGGGTTCCACTGGTGCGGAGAGGAGCCGGTCAGGAGTGGATGACAGCGCCGCAGTCGAAGCCCTGCAGCGGCAGGAGGCCGAAGCTCTGCAGGTCGCCGGCCGCCGTCGGGCTGGTGCAGATCCAGCCGGTGGGGCCGAAGATGTTCTGCAGCGCGGTGGCGTGCGCGTCGGTCGCGGTCCAGTCGGCGTCCCGGACGACGTTGTAGAGGATGTGGCTGTAGACGGTCCCGGCGAACGCGTCGCCGATCCTCCGGTTCGCCGTGTCGACGGGCGCGACACCGTCGATGCTGCGCAGGGTCAACGGGCCGGGAACGTCCGAGCCGCCGCCGCGGCCGTAGAGCACTTGCCAGATGTAGTGGCTGACCGAGTACGGGACGATCGCGTCGGGATCGCTCAGCGCCGGGTCGGATCCCTGGTTCTCCTGGGTGCCCTGGATGACGCAGCTGCCCGGGATGACCGGGCTGCCGCCACCGATGGTCTTCAGGAAGAAGGCCCTGACGTTGGAGTCGTACGCCGGGAGGAAGGGCTTGGCCATGGAGTCGGAGTACGCCGGGTCGATCTGATGCCAGTTGGTGACGTTGCAGGTGTAGAGGTCCCTGAGGTTCTGCGTCGTCAGGTTCGCCGGCACCCGGGAACCGCCCGCCACCGCGACCGCTTCCTTGGCGAAAGTCACGAAGTCGTCGCTCACCTGGTCGCCGCTCTGCGGGTCGCGGGCGGCGCCGGCGCAGTCGACGCCGCTGCCCGGCAAGTCGAGAGCTCTCAGTCCCCCGGTGGTGTTGCTCGGCCGGGTGATCGGGTTCGCTCCCGCCTTCGCCGTGATCGGCGACGGTCCCTGCGGGCCCCAGACGTACCAGCGTGGAGCGCCGGGGTCGGTCAGCGAGGCGTTGTAGTCGCCGCTGAGCTGGTTCAGCACGTCGGACGCGCCCTGCGGCGCCGTACACACGATGTCCTGGGCGCCCGGGATCACCCCGGGCGCTGGATCGGCGGCGGCCGGGGCGCTGACGCCCGCGGCGAGTGCCGCGACGACGGCCGCCGTGAACAGCGGAGCCGGAGTCCTGCGCATGGTCCCGTCCCTCTCATCAGGGGCGGCGGCCACGGGCGCGAAGCCCGTGGCCGCCGGATGGTGCGGGGTTGGTCAGGAGTGGATGGAGCTGCCGCAGTCGAAGCCCTGCAGCGGCAGGAAGCCGTAGCTCTGCAGGACGGTCGCACCGGCGCTGCTGCAGATGAAGCCGCCGTTGCCGAAGATGTTCTGCAGCGCGGTGGCGTGCGCGTCCGAGCCGGTCCACTCGGCGTCACGGATGACGTTGTAGACCACGCGCGCGTAGGAGGAGGCGGCGAAGGCGTCGCTGATCTTCTGGTTCGGGACGTCGACCGGCGCGGTGCCGTCGACCGAACGGATGGTCAGCGGGCCCTGGACGTCGGCGCCGCTGCCCTGGTTGAAGTAGACCTGGCCGATGTAGTGGGCCACGGAGTAGGGGACCACGGCGTCGAGGTCGGCGAGGGCCGGGTCGCTGCCCTGGTTCTCCTGGGTGCCCTGGATGACGCAGCTGCCCGGGGTGACCGAGGTGCCGCTGCCGATCGCCTTCAGGAAGAAGGCCCGGGTGCCGGAGTCCTTCTGCGGCAGGAACGGCTTGATGGTCGCGTTGGTCAGCGTGGGGTCGATCTGGGTCCAGTTGGTGACGTTGCAGGTGTAGATGTCCTTGAGGTTCTGCGTGGTCAGGTTCGCCGGGGCGTGGCCGTTGTTCGGGGCCGCCCAGGCCACCGCGTCCTTGGCCATCGCGACGAAGTCGTCGGTGGCCGGGTCGCCGGTCGAGCCGCTGACCGGGCCGCGCGAGGAGCGGGCGAAGTCGAGGGTCGTGCTGGTGTTGGCGTTCAGCGCGTTGATGCCGGCGCCGGAGCCGTTCGGGCGGGTGATCGTGCCGGCACCGGTCTTGGGGGTGATCGGCGAGGAGCCGATCGCGTCCCAGCTGTACAGCCGCGGCGCGTTCGGGTCCGTCAGCGTCGCGTTGTAGGCGGTGGAGAGCTGGTTCAGCACGGCCTGGGTGGTGTCCGAGCCGGCACCCACGATGTCCTGGGCGGCCGGGGTGACACCGGCGGCCGGGTCGGCCACCGCGGTGCCGCTGAAGACGGTGGCGACCGAGGTCGCCAGGGCGGCGGCGGTGAGCAGCTTGGCAGCGGTCTTACGCATGTTCCTCTTCCTCCGGTGGGAGAGACGTCCATCGCGTGAATCCCGCACTCCCGGGGGGAGTTCGGGGCCGGTGGCCGCCTCCGCTGCGGCCCGTCCGGCAGTGCAGATCCTGTCCGCCGGGGCGGTTGCGCCGGAAGGGTGGTCGAGACCGGCCCCGGAATGTCGATTCGTCGGTTCGGCGAGGTTTAGCGACTGGTCAGCCGGTCCGCAACAGTGCGGAAACAAGCAGCTCAGCGGGCCTGGACGTTCTTCTCCAGGTGGCGGCTCGGGGGGTTGCCGGATACCTGCGCTTCACCGGAACAGCACGGACGGACGGCGCGCTACAGCGACCAGATGCCGTCCGGCCCCGACCGCCGCACCTCCTGCCCCAGCCGGTGGAGTCCGGCCAGGAACCCGTCGATCCCCGCCTGGCACTGGTCGCGCCGCAGGTACCCGCGCGCGCTGCGCGCCACCGGAACGGAATCGGCCGCCCCCGGCCGGGTGGTGCGCACCGGCAGGTAGGCGGCCCAGACCCACTGGCGCCCCTCGGACTGTCCGACGGAGCACCGCAGCACCGCTCTCTCGATCAGCAGTTCTCTTACGGCGTCGGCGAGTTCGTCCTCGTTGCGGTACGTCCGGACGCCCACGCCGAGCGGCCGCCCGTTGGCCGCGCGCAGCGCCCAGCCGACGCAGCGGTCGGCCGCCGGCACGACGAGCAGCCGGGGACCGCGCCGCTCAGCGGCCATCGGTGCGTCTCAGCGACGCGGTCCGCCCCGGCAGTTCACGCCCAGGCAGTTCACGCCCAGGCAGTTCCCCTGTGGGCGGCTCACGCCCGGGCAACTCGCGCGCCGACAGCTCGCGCGCCGACAGCTCGCGCGCCGAAAACTCGCGCGCCGGCTGCTTGGTGAGCAGCACGACGAAGCGGCGGAACGCGTTCTGGCAGGTGGCGTACCGCTCGTAGGCCCGGCTGGAGCGCACCTCGGGGAGGCTGCGGGAGCCGGGGACGACCCAGATCCATCCGATGCCGTCCCGGACGTGGGTGATGCGCGCGGTGAGTTCGGCGGCGCCGGCGCGCAGCCCGTCGAAGCCGCGCTCGGCCTCGCCGACCGTCTCGAACGCGGCCGGGGTGATGGCGACCACCCGCCCGTTCGGCGCCTTGAGCTGCCAGCGGTAGCGCCCGTCCGGCGCCCGCTCGGTGCGGAACCCCCCTCGGCTCGCTGGTCCTGCTGCGGCGTGACCACGGCCCGACGCGTCCACTGCTCCCCCCGTCCGGTTCCCCTCCGAGACGGAGCAAAGCTATGTGTGCACACGGACACGCCGGAAGGGGCGGACGCCGACAACTTACGCCGTTGGTCGGGAAGTTCTCCCTTGTTCAGCTTTCACCAATCCACCACCGGGCCTCCCCCCGTCGTCCCCGAACCGTTCGTGTTCCGGGCCCGCTTCGACGCTCAGAGCCGGGACGTCCAGCAGACCCTCGTGCCCTTCCCGTACGGGCCGCCCTCGTGCCACGCGTCGCCACCGAGGGCCTCGGCGCGGCGGGTGAGGTTGAGCAGGCCGCTGCGCCGGCCGCCCGCGGGGATGCCGACGCCGTCGTCGGTGACGGTGAGCAGCACGCCGGGCCGGCCGCCGCGGTCGAGCGACTCCGGGTCGCCGCCGACCGGGTGCCCGGCGTCGTCGAGGTGGACGGTGGCGTCGATCTCCACGCCGACCCGGGAGGCCCGGGCGTGGCGGGCCGTGTTGGAGAGCATCTCCCGCAGTGCGGCCAGCAGTTGACGCCCGGTCTTGTCGCCGACGAGGCTCTCCACCGGCCCGACGAAGCTCACCGCGGGCTTGAAGCCGAGCGCCGCCGCGGCCTGGCTGGCCTCGCGCAGGACCCGGGTGCGCAGGGTGTCGGGGACGTCGCCGTGGTTGTCGTGCTGGAGCGCGTAGATGGTGGTGCGGACCTCCTGGATGGTGGCGTCGAGTTCGTCGACGGCCTTGCCGATGCCGACCTTCACCTCGGGCACGACGGAGCGGCGGGCGGCGCTCTCCAGGATCATCCCGGTGGCGAACAGCCGCTGGATCACCAGGTCGTGCAGGTCGCGGGCGATCCGGTCGCGGTCCTGGAAGACGGCGAGGCGCTGCTGGTCGCGCTGACCCTCGGCGAGCCGCAGGGCGAGCGCGGCCTGCGAGGCGAAGGTCTCGGCGAGCTGCTTCTCGCTGTCGGTGAAGGGCAGCGCGCCGCGCGCACGCCAGACGCAGAGCCCGCCGAGGACCCGGCCGGCGGCGACCATCGGGACGGCCATGGACGGGCCGAAGCTGCGGGCGAGCCGGATGACCACGGTCGGGTCGCTCGACATGTCGTCGAGGTACACGCTCTCGCCGGCGAGCAGCCGGGTGGCGAAGCTGTCCTTGGGCAGCAGCTCGCCGCGGACGAACTCGGCCGCCTCGCCGGACGCGTGGGCGACGCGCATCTGGGAGACGTCCTCGCCGTCGGCGGCGGTCGGCAGCAGGATCATGCCGAGCGAGGCGTCCGCCAGCTCCCGCACCTGCTCGGCGGCGACGGTCAGCGCGACCTCGGCCTCGTCGGTGGAGAGCAGCGCCGTGGTGACGGCGGCGGCGCCGGCGATCCAGCGCTCGCGGCGCCGGCCCTCCTCGTACAGGCGGGAGTTCTCGATGGCGACGCCGGCCGCGGCGGCGAGCGCGTTCACCACCTGCTCGTCCTCGGGGGTGAAGGCGCCGCCGCCCTTCTTCTCCGTCAGGTAGAGGTTGCCGAACACCTCGTCGCGGACCCGGATCGGCTCGCCGAGGAAGGTCTTCATCTGCGGGTGGTGCGGCGGGAACCCGGAGGAGCGCGGGTCGCTGCCGAGGTCGGCCAGGCGCAGCGGTTCGGGGCGGTCGATGAGCGCGCCGAGGATGCCGCGCCCGGCGGGCAGTTCGCCGATCTCGGCGGCGGTCGCGTCGTCGATGCCGACGTGGATGAAGTCGGCCAGGCCGTGCCCGCCGGGGGCGATCACGCCGAGGGCCGCGTACCGGGCGTCGACGAGTTCGGCGGCGCCGGTGGCGATGCGGTGCAGGGTGGCGTGCAGGTCGAGTCCGGCGCCGATGGAGACGACGGCCTCCAGCAGCCGCTGCATCCGGTCGGTGACGGCGGCGGCCGACTGGAGGCGTTCCGCGACCTCGGTGACCAGGGTGTCCAGGCCGAGCGAGGCGATCTCGGGCACCCGGTGGGGGGTGGGCTCCGGGGCGGCGGCGGGGAGGTCTGGCGTGGGGTCCATGAAGATGAGCCTAGTTTGTACGGTTTTCATCCGAAGGACGGCGCGACGGAGCGGCTACCGGGCCACCAGCGGGCCGTCCGCCTCCAGCAGGCCGTCCGCCTCCCGCTCCCGCCGCCACATCGCGTGCAGCCGCCCGTCGCCGTCCGCGAGCAGCTCCGACCAGCGGCCCCGCTCGGCCACCCGGCCGCCGTCCAGCACCAGCACCTCGTCCACGGTGTCGTCGTCCAGCCCGGCCAGCCGGTGGGTGATCAGGACGGTGGTGCGGCCGGCGGTGGCGGCGAGCAGGTCGGCGGTGAGCGCGTCGGCGGTGGGCAGGTCGAGGTGTTCGGCGGGCTCGTCGAGGACGAGCACCGGGAAGTCGGCGAGCAGGGCCCGGGCGAGCGCGAGGCGCCGGCGCTGGCCGCCGGAGAGGCGGGCGCCGTGCTCGCCGACCATGGTGTCGAGGCCGTCCGGCAGGCCGTCCGTCCAGTCGAGCAGCCGGGCGCCGGCCAGGGCGGCGCGCAGTTCGTCCTCGTCGGCGCCCGGCCGGGCGAGGCGCAGGTTCTCCCGGAGCGAGCTGTCGAAGACGTGGGCGTCCTGCGCGCAGAGGCCGATCACCCGGCGGACGTCGTCGCCCGGGAGCGCACGGCTGTCCACAGCCTGTGGACGGCCGGCGGCGAAGGTGACGCCGCCCGCAGCCGGCTCCAGGAAGCGCAGCAGCGCCTGGGCGAGCGTGGTCTTGCCGGAGCCGGACGGGCCGACGACGGCGATCCGGCGCCCGGGCGCGAGATCGAGGTCCACCCCGGACAGGGCGTCCTCGGCCCGTCCGGGGTAGCGGACCGCCAGGCCGCGCACGGCGATCGGCAGCGGCTGCGCGGGCAGCGCCGCCGCCTCGACCGGCTCGGTGACCGCGGGCTCCGCGTCCAGCACTTCGTCCAGCCGGGCCCGCGCGGCGCGGCTGCGCTGGCGGGCCTGGACGGCGAGCGGCATCCCGGTGACGGCCTCGAACGCGGCGAGCGGGGTGAGCACGACGACGGCCAGGCAGACCGGCGCCAGCGCCCCGGTGTGCACACCGCGCAGGCCGACGGCCGCGGCGGCGGTCACCGTCAGCCCGGCGAGCAGCGTGATCAGCCCGGTGCCGAGCGCGGTGGTGGCGGCCGAGCGGGCGGCCAGCCCGGTCAGCGCCGCGTCGGCGCTGCGGACGGCGGCGAGCCGGCCGGGCAGCGCACCGGCGACGGTGAGTTCGGCGGTGCCGGAGAAGGCGTCGACGACGGCGGTGGTGAGCCGTCCCCGCGCCGGGGCCTGCCGCCGCTCGGCACCGGCCGACCAGCGGGCGGCCAGCGCGGGCACCACGGCGCCCGCGAGCAGCAGCCCGACGCCGAGGACGACACCGGCGGCGGGCAGGAAGGCGCCCATCGCGACGGCCGCGGCGAGCGACACGACGCCGGCGACGGCGGCCGGCAGCCGCCAGCGCAGGTAGTGGTCCTGGATCGCGTCGACGTCGGCGACCAGCCGGGAGAGCAGGTCGCCGCGCCGGAACGCGGGCAGTGCGGCCGGGGCGAGCGCGGTGAGCCGCCGGTAGACGGCGGCGCGCAGCGTGCCGAGGGTGCGCAGCACGGCGTCGTGCGAGACGAGCCGTTCGGCGTACCGGAAGACGCTGCGGCCGATGCCGAACGCGCGGACGGAGGTGACGGCCATCATCAGGTAGAGCACCGGCGGCATCTCGGAGGCGTACGAGATGAGGTAGCCCGACGTGGCCATGAGGGCGACGGCGCAGCCGAGGGCGAGCGCGCCGAGCAGGATCGACAGCGCGAGCCGGGGCGCGGCGGTGCCGGCCGGGGTCTCGTCCTCGACGGCGGTCGCGGCCACCGGGCGTCCGCTGTGGGGCAGGAGCTCGACCGCGGCGGCGGCCGGAGCGGCGGCGCCCGCCAGCCGCACCCGCTCGTCCGCGACGGCCAGCAGCGCCGGCCGGTGGGCGACCACCAGGACCGTGCGCGCCGGGTCCTCGGCGAGCGCCCGGACGGCCTCCACGACGGCCGCCTCGGAGGCGCCGTCCAGGTTGGCGGTCGGCTCGTCGAGCAGCACCAGCGGGCGGTCGTCGGCGAGCAGCACGCGGGCGAGCGCGATCCGCTGCCGCTGCCCGGCGGAGAGCCCGGCGCCGTCCTCGCCGAGGACGGCGTCCAGGTCCGTCACGAAGTCCAGCGCGTGGGCGGAGCGCAGCGCCGTCCACAGCTCGTCGTCGCTCGCCTGCGGCCGGTGCAGGCGCAGGTTCTCGGCGACCGTCCCGGCGAACAGGTGCGGGTGCTGCGGCACCCAGGCGATCTGCCGCCGCCAGGTGGCCGGGTCGAGCTCGGCCAGGTCGTACGCGCGGCCGTCGGCGGCGGTGATCCGGACGGTGCCGGCGTCCGGCGCGGTCAGGCCGAGCAGGACGGACACCAGGGTGGACTTGCCGGCCCCGCTCGGTCCGGTCAGGGCGACGGTGGCGCCCGGACGCAGCGTCAGCCCGGCGCCGTCCAGCGCGGGCTCCGTCCGCCCGGGGTGCCGCACGACCAGGCCGTCCGCCGTCACCGTCGCGCCGGCGAGCGCGGGGGCCGGGACGACCCCGGCGGCGGGCAGCGGCGTCTCCAGCACCTCGAAGATCTCGTCCGCCGCCGTCAGCCCCTCCACGCTGGAGTGGTAGAGCGCGCCGACCTGGCGGATCGGGAAGTACACCTCGGGGGCGAGGATGAGGACCAGCAGCCCGGTCTCCAGGTCGAGCGTGCCGTCCACCAGCCGGAACCCGATGGACACCGCGACCAGCGCGACCGACAGCGTGGAGAGCAGTTCCAGCGCGAACGAGGAGATGAACGCGATCCGCAGGGTGCGCAGGGTCGCCCGGCGGTAGTCGGCGGTGATGCGGGCGATCGTGGCGGCCTGTGCCCGCGCCCGGTTGAACACCTTGAGGGTGGGCAGGCCGGCCACCACGTCGAGGAAGTGGTGCGAGAGCCGGGCCAGGGTCTGCCACTGCCGGTCCATCCGGGACTGGGTGGCCATCCCGATCAGCACCATGAACAGCGGGATCAGCGGCAGCGTCCCGGCGATGATCGCGGCCGAGGTGAGGTCGGCCCCCGCGATCCGCAGCAGCACGATCGCCGGCACGGCCACCGCGAGCGCCAACTGCGGGAGGTAGCGCGCGAAGTAGTCGTCGAGGGCGTCGACGCCGCGGGTCGCGAGGGTGGTGAGCTCGCCGGTGCGGCGGCCCGCCAGGTAGGCCGGACCGAGCGCGGTGGCGTGGTCGAGCAGCCGGCGCCGCAGGGTGGACTTCACCCGGGCGACGGACCGGTGCGCGGTGAGCTCGGTGAGCCAGCCGACCAGCCCCCGCCCGACGGCGGTCAGCGCGAGCAGCACCAGCGGGGTGGTGAGCTCGCCGGGCGCCGCCCCGTGCCGGAAGCCGCGCACGACGATCTCGGCGAGCAGGCTCGCCTGCGCGACCACCAGGACGGCGCCCGCCGCGCCGAGGAGCACGGATCCGGCGAGGAAGGCCCGGGTGGTGCGGGCGTGCCCGAGCAGTCGCGGGTCGACCGGCTTCATGTCAGTGCCCGGCCGGGATGTGCTGGACGCCGATGCGCTTGCGGAACACCCAGTACGTCCAGCCCTGGTAGAGCAGCACGAGCGGGGTGAACACGGCCGCGACGATCGTCATCAGCTTCAGCGTGTACGGCGAGGACGCGGCGTTGGTGACGGTCAGGCTCCACTCGGGGTGCAGCGTCGACGGCATGACGTTCGGGAAGAGCGCCAGGAACAGCATCGCCACCGCCGCCACGATCGTCGCCCCCGAGAGGATGAACGCCCAGCCCTCGCGGCCGCGTTGGTTGGCGACCAGGGAGCCGGCCAGGGCCGCCACGGCGACCACCAGGGCCACCAGGCTCCGGCCGTTGCCGCTGTCGGCCTGGGTCCAGGAAAGGAAGGCGAGGGCCAGCACCGCCGTCACCGTCCCGGCCAGGAGCGCGGCCCGGCGCGCCCGCAGCCGGATCTCGCCGACCGTCTTCAGCGCGGCGAACACCGCGCCGTGGAAGGTGAAGAGGCCGAGCGTCACCAGGCCGCCGAGCAGCGCGTACGGGTTGAGGAGGTCCCAGAGGGTGCCGACGTAGTTCTTCTGCGCGTCGATGTCCACGCCGCGCACGATGTTGGCGAAGGCCACGCCCCACAGGAAGGCCGGGATCAGCGAGGTCCAGAAGATGGCCTCCTCCCAGTTCCGCTGCCAGCGCTCGCCGTCGCGCTTGGCCCGGTACTCGAAGGCCACGCCGCGCACGATCAGGCAGACCAGGATGGCCAGCAGCGGGAGGTAGAAGCCGCTGAACAGCGTCGCGTACCAGTCGGGGAAGGCCGCGAAGGTCGCGCCGCCGGCGGTCAGCAGCCAGACCTCGTTGCCGTCCCACACCGGGCCGATCGTGTTGATCAGCACCCGCCGCTCGGCGGTGGTCCTGGCCAGCGGCTTGGTGAGCACGCCGATCCCGAAGTCGAAGCCCTCCAGGAAGAAGTAGCCGATCCACAGGACGGCGATCAGGACGAACCAGACGTCGTGGAGTTGCATGTCAGATCCCCTGTGGTGCTCAGTAGGCGAACGCGAGCGGCTTGTCGGCGTCCTCGTCCGCGGACGGTCCGCGCAGGGACGGGTCCACGGTCGGCGGCTGCTCGGACACCACCGGACCGGCCTTGGCGTACTTGACCAGCAGCCGGACCTCGATGACGGCAAGGATCGCGTACAGCGTGGTGAAGGTGACCAGGGCCCCGATCTGGGTGCCGACGCCCACGTTGGGGGAGACCGCACTGGCCGTGGTCATCAGGCCGAACACGGCCCAGGGCTGGCGGCCCATCTCGGTGAAGATCCAGCCGAAGCTGTTGGCGATCAGCGGGAAGCCCATGGTCAGGATGCCGATCCGCCAGCTCCACTTGGTCAGCAGCGGGCCCAGTTCGCGCTTCGGGGTGAGCATCAGCCGCGGCACCTCGGTGTCGCCGGTGCGGAATTCGGGGTGCAGGAAGAGCTTGCGCCGGGTGGTCCAGAGTCCGACCAGACCGGCCGCGAAGGAGGTCATCCCGAAGCCGATCATGAGGCGGAAGCCCCAGAAGGTCATGAAGATGCTCGGGATGTAGTCCTTCGGATCGCCGCCGTACTTGGCGGCCTCGGCGGCCGCGGTGTCGTTGATGCCGGGGACGGAGGAGCTGAAGTCGCTGTGCGCGAGGAAGGAGAGTATCCCCGGGATCTCCAGCTCGACCGAGTTGTGGCCCTTGCTGACGTCACCGATCGCGAAGACCGAGAACGGCGCCGGCGACTGGGTGTCCCACAGCGCCTCGGCGGCGGCCATCTTCATCGGCTGCTGCTCGAACATCACCTTGCCCAGCGAGTCGCCGCTGATCGCGGTGCCCAGGCCGAAGACGACGGCCAGCACCAGGCCGAGCCGCAGCGACGTGCGCATCACGGCGGTCTTCTTGGGGTCGGCGGTCTCCGCCCCTCCACTCTTCTCAAACAGCCGCTTGGCCTTCCAGAGGTGGAAGGAGGCGATGCCGACCATGAAGGCCGCGCCGGTGAGGAAGGCGGCGGTCAGGGTGTGCGCGACGACGGTGAGGGTGGTGTTCTGGAACAGCACCTCGGTGATGTCGGTGAGCTGCGCCTTGCCGGTGACCGGGTCGATCGCGTAGCCGACCGGGTGCTGCATCCAGGAGTTGGCGGCGAGGATGAAGTAGGCGGAGAGCACGGTGCCGAGGGCGACCATCCACATGCACGCGCAGTGGATCTTCTTCGGCAGCTTGTCCCAGCCGAAGATCCACAGGCCGATGAACGTGGACTCGAAGAAGAAGGCGATCAGCGCCTCCATCGCGAGCGGGGCCCCGAAGACGTCGCCCACGAACCGGGAGTAGTCCGACCAGTTCATCCCGAACTGGAACTCCTGGACGATGCCGGTGACCACGCCCATCGCGATGTTGATCAGGAAGAGCTTCCCCCAGAACTTCGTGGCGTGGAAGTACTTCTCCTTGTTCGTCCGCACCCAGGCGGTCTCCAGTCCGGCCACGACGGCGGCCAGGCTGATGGTGAGCGGGACGAAGAGGAAGTGGTAGACGGTGGTGATGCCGAATTGCCATCTGGCGATGGTTTCGTGAGCGATTGCCAGTTCCACGTCGCCCTCTCTCCAACCTGCCCTTTCGGGCACATTCAGGACAAACTTCTTCTTTAGCCGTAGACCGCTGCCTAACCACGCAAGCTTGTCCGCTTGTGAACGTGAACACGTTCACAAGGGCCAGTATCCATCATCCTTACGGGGGGTCCTCACGCGGGGTTGGGTTTGACCAGGGCGAAGGCCTGCAAGGCGGTGCGCACAGTCTGCGGAGCCCCGAGCGGCAGCGACAACGAACGCCCGGGCGGATCCGGTGATCGTCTTGGACGCCCCGGCACTTGACACGGCCGCCCCACCGGCCCCGGGGCGGACAGCGTGAAAGGGCGCCCCGGAACTCCGGGGCGCCCTACCTCCCGACGCTACGGACGGCCGAGCAGCCAGGTGCCGGGGGTGGAGGGGGCGCGGGCCGTGAAGAAGGCGGTGAAGCCGCGCAGGAACTCGTCCAGGGTGATCCGGCCGTCCCCGTCGGTGTCCAGCTGGCGGAAGCCGTGGGAGAGTTCGGCCGGGTGGACGCGCGGGCCGCCGAAGACGGCGCGGTACTCGTCGGCGTCCAGGTGACCGTTTCCGTCGGTGTCGGCGGCGGTGAAGACGGCGCGCAGCGCGGGCAGCAGGCCGGCCTCCAGGTAGGCCGGGTCGCGGTCGCAGCCGGCGATGGTGGCGGCGACGAACTCCTCCCGGCTCACCTCACCGTCGCCGTCGGCGTCCATGCTCTCGCGCAGCTGCTCCCACCAGCCCTCGAAGGCCGTGTGGACGGCGGCCTCGCCGGCGTCGTCGAGCTCCAGCTGCCAGCACACGTTGTGGGCCATCGCCCGCAGGTCGTGCACCGTGAGCCGGCCGTCGCCGGTCTGGTCGAGCACCTCGCGGAAGAACCGGTCCAGCCGGGGCCGACGGGTGTCCCGCCGCGTCGGGCGCCAGCGGGACGGCGGGCGCTGCTCCGGCGAGCGGTAGCGCAGGTGGTCCGGCAGCCGGCGCAGGACGCCCCCGGCGCCGTGGTGCAGCAGCCGGGACAGCAGGGCGGCACGGCGGGTGCGGACCAGGCCGAAGCGCTCCCGGACGACGGGCGGCAGGTCGGCGATCGTCAGCGCCGTCACCACCCGGGCCACCACCGCCCGCACGGCACGCCAGCCCGCGTCCCCGAGGAACCGGAGCCGGCGCGGCCGGGGCGCCTCGCGCAGGATGTCGAACAGCAGGTAGCGCGCCGACTCGGTGAACTCCAGCCGCTCTCTGGCGACTTTGACGAAGTATCCGGGCAAGTCGGCTGCCGACTGCGGGAGTTCACCCGCCGGAAGCCCGAAGGCGGCAACGACTTCGACGAACTCGCGATACACCTGGTCGAGTTCGCCACGGTCGTACGGATCTCCGCCCAACTCCCGCATGGTGACGACCGATTCGAAGAGCGTCAGCAGCACCCACGCCCTGGTCGCCGCGTCCTTCGCGTCGTACGCACGCCCGTCCGCGTCCGTCCCGCGGATCCGCTTGTGCGCCCGCTCCAGCCGCGCGACCTCGCGCCGGAGCGCGTCGGCGTCCTGGTAGAACAGCCGCCGCCCGCTCCCCAGCGTGTGCTCCACCCGCCGCCACGGATGCGCGTGGTACGTCGAGTGCTCGTCCATCCCCGCCCCGACCACCGGATGCGCCGCCTGCAACACCAGCAGCCGCCACGCGACCAGCCCCACCCGCCACTCGGCCAAGTCCCGCCGGAACGACACCCCCGCCTCAGCCACGCCGCTCCCCGGTGATCTCCGGCCCGATGACGAACCCCTTGGCCGGGCCCTCCTCGATCACGGCTTCCTTGCCGTACGGGACCCGCGCGGAACGGTTGTAGGCCCGGCGTTCGACATCCGGGTCGGTGAGGATCGTCACCGCGCCGCCGTGGTCGTCATCGTCGATGATCTCGGCCCTGACGTGCTCCGGGACTCTGAAGCGTTTCCAGACGTCCCAGAGCCGTTCTTCGGGGCTCATCACGCTTTCCTCGGCCTCGGGGTTCATGGTCCGAACCGTGGCACGGATCCTGCCCGCCGATCGGGTGATCGGGTCGTATTCACCCGATCGGGGTCAGGAGGCCGTGGTCGTCGGGAGTTCGACGCGGAAGGTGGCGCCGGCGCCCGGGGAGGTTTCGAGGGTCAGGGTGCCGCCGTGGGCGTGGGTGAGGGCGGTGGCGATGGCGAGGCCGAGGCCGGCGCCGCCGCCGTCGTGGCGGCTGCGGGAGGCGTCGACGCGGTAGAAGCGCTCGAAGACCTGGAGGGCCTGGTCCTCGGTCAGGCCCGGGCCGGCGTCGGCGACCTCCAGGAGGCAGACGCCGCCCGGGCCGCCGCCGACGCCTATCCGGACGGGGGTGCCGGGTGGCGTGTGCTTGACGGCGTTGCCGACCAGGTTGGTGACGACCTGGCGCAGCCGCGCCTCGTCGCCGAGGACGGGGGCCGCGCCGGGGGCACCCGTCCCGGCCGGGCCGGTGAGGGCGACCGGGCGGGTCGGGTCGAGGGCGGTGAGGTCGTGCAGGGCGTCGGCGGCGAGGGTGCGCAGGTCCATCGGGGCGAGGTCGAGCGGGCGTTCCTCGTCGAGCCGGGCGAGCACCAGGAGGTCCTCGACGAGGGCGCCCATGCGCACGGCCTCGCTCTCGATCCGGGTCATGGTGCGCCGCACGTCCTCCTCGGTGGGCAGCGCGCCCATCCGGTACAGCTCGGTGAAGCCGCGGATGCCGGCCAGCGGGGTGCGCAGTTCGTGCGAGGCGTCGGCGATGAACCGCCGCATGCGGGCCTCGGATTCGGCGCGCGCGGCGAACGCGGCCTCGATCTGGGTGAGCATCCCGTTGAGCGCGATGGACAGCCGCCCGACCTCGGTGCGGCGGGAGGGTCCGGGCATGCGGTGGGAGAGCTCGCCGGCGGCGATCCGGGCCGCGCCGGCCTCGATGCGCCGCAACGGGCGCAGCCCGGTGCGGACGGCGAAGAAGCCGAGGGCGGCGATGATGACGAACACGGCGCCGCCGATGGCGAGGAAGGAGGTGCGGAGCTTGCCGATGGTCGCGTCGATGTCCTCGCGGGAGACGGCCACCATCAGGTAGGTCGGGGTGACGAGCGGCGACGCGTAGGGGCTGGCGACCGTCCCGGCGCCGGGCGTCTTGGCCGGCTGGAGCGGCAGGACGAGCACCCGCCAGCTGCGGTGACCGCGCTGGTCTGGCAGGTCGAAGGGCACGTCGGGGGCGGTGGCGGCCGGGTCGAGGCCGGCCAACTGGGGCGCCGGGTCGCTGTCGGAGACCGGCTGGCGCATGACGCCCTGCACCTTGCCGTCGGAGGTGAGGTACTGCACCAGGTACTGGCTGGGCAGGCCCTGCCCGCGCCGCCCGTTGACGGGCAGCCGCCCCCCGGCGTCGGGCGGGCTGAGCTTGCCCGGCGACCGGTGGGACATCGGCAGCCCGAAGCGCTGGAGCTGCTGGTCGAGCTGCTCGACCAGCTGCACCCGGACGGTGCCGAGCACGATGGTGTCGCTGACCACGAGACCGGTGGTGACGAGGGCGAGCACGAGCACGAGCAGCCGGGCACGCAGCGAGAGCCGGGAGGTGAAGCGGGGCAGCACGGGACGGATCGGCACGGTCGGGCGGGTCCGGTCAGCCCTGCGGGGGCCGGCGCAGGGCATAGCCGATGCCGCGCACGGTGTGGATCAGCTTGGGGCCGTGGGCGGGGCCGGAGTCGAGCTTGCGGCGCAGGTAGGAGATGTAGGACTCGACGATGGAGAGGTCGCCGCCGAAGTCGTAGGCCCACACGTGGTCGAGGATCTGGGCCTTGGAGACGACCCGGCCGACGTTGGCCATCAGGTAGTGCAGCAGCTTGAACTCGGTCGGGGAGAGCGAGACCGGGATGCCGCCGCGGGTGACCTCGTGGGCGACGGGGTCGAGGCTGAGGTCGGCGACGATCAGCCGGCCGTCCTCGGCGGGGCCGCCGGCCCGGCGCAGGATGGCGCGGATCCGGGCGATCAGCTCTTCGAGGCTGAACGGCTTGGTGACGTAGTCGTCGGCGCCCGCGGCGAGGCCCTGGACCTTGTCGCCGACGCCGTCCTTGGCGGTGAGGAAGAGCACCGGGAGGTGGTCGCCGGGGTGGCCGTGGGCGGGCCCGGCGATCTGGCCGCGGCTGGTCTGCTCGCGCAGCTTCTCGACGACGGTGAAGCCGTCGAGGTCGGGGAGCATGACGTCGAGGACGACGAGGTCGGGGCGCTCGTGGGCGATCAGCCGCAGGGCCTCGGTGCCGGTCGCGGCGGAGGCGACCCGAAAACCGGAGAACCGCAGGGAGGCGGAGAGCAGTTCGCGGATGTTGGGCTCGTCGTCGACGACGAGGAGGAAGGCCTCACCCGGCCCGCCGGCCACGGCGGAGCCGCCTGGCGTGGTCACAGTGCCTTGCACGGGGGTTTCGCCTCCCGGTCGGACGATGGCGTTCAGCATGAGGCTAGCCCCCGGAGGCTATGCGGCATGGATGAATGTTGGATTAACACCTTATCGGTCGGTTTTTGGCCGACAGGCCTACGACGAAGGGCTGGGTGGTGTGCGTACCGGCGAGTACGCAAACGCCGCCGGCCGGGAACGCGACGCTCGGCCGTCGACCGCGAGCCGAGGTGGAACGCGCGAAGGCCCCCGCCCGATGACGGGCGAGGGCCTCGCGGCGGGCGGGGTCAGCCGCCGGACGGGGTGCGGTTGCCGCCACCGCCGCCGAAACCGCCACCGCCGAAGCCGCCGCCCGCGCCCGCGGCGCCTTCGACGAGCTGGCTGGCGGTGTAGCCACCGTTGGCGTCGGGGGTGCCGACGACGGTCACGCTCTGGCCGGGCTGCAGGTCCGCGACCTTGCCGTCCTTGTTGAGCTGGACCTTCGTCGCGTCGCCGGTGGTGACCTTGACGGTGTTGCCGTTGGCGTCGGTCAGGTAGACGGTCGTGCCGTCCACCGCCTTCACCGTGCCGCGCGTGAAGCCGGGCTGTCCGCCCTGCCCCTGGCCGCCCTGGCCACCGCCCCTGCGGGAGCCGGTGCCGCCCTGGCCGCCGTAGCCGCCCTGCCCGCCCGCCGCGGCACGCTGCGAGGCGCCGGCGGCCGAGGCCCGGGGCGCGGCGGAGGTCGTCCCGTTGTTCTGCTGGTACCAGACCCCGCCCGCGAACGCGGCCGTGGCGATCACGCCGCCCGCGAGGAGCAGCGAGAGCCAGGGCAGCGGCCGGCGCGGCGGCGCCGCGAGCTCGCCGGCGACGTCCCGGGCGTCCGGCGGGGTGGCGAGGAGGGCGACCTGTTCGGCCGGGTCGTTGATCTCGGTCATGGTCGTGTCCTACTCGTGCCGGAGGGCGTCGATCGGCCGCAGCGAGGCGGCCCGGTTGGCGGGGTAGCTGCCGAAGAAGAGCCCGATGGCGACGGCGATGCCGAACGCGCCGAGCACCGACTCGGGGATCACCACCGGCTTGATGCCGACGATGCTGAAGTGCGAGCCGGCGATCCCGGCCGCGACCCCCAGCCCGGCGCCGATCACCGACAGCAGCGTGGACTCGGTGAGGAACTGCCCGAGGATCACCGCGCGGGGGGCGCCGAGCGCCTTGCGGATGCCGATCTCCCTGGTCCGCTCGGTCACCGTCACCAGCATGATGTTGGTGATCCCGATCCCGCCGACCAGCAGCGAGATCGCGGCCACCGCGCCGAGCAGCACGGTGAACGTCTTGGTCGTGCTCTCGCGGGCGGTGAGCAGCGAGGCCTGGTTGGTGATCCGGAAGTCGGCCTTGGCCGGGTCGGTGATCGCGTGGGCGGCGAGCAGCACCCGGGTGATCTCGGACTGGGCCGCCGTCGTGCTGTCCGCCGAGGCGGCCTGGACGAGGATCTGGTTGACCGGGCCGAAGCCGGTGAAGGCGTTCTGCACGGTGGGCAGCGGCGCGATCAGGACGTCGTCCGGGTCGGTGAAGCCGCTGCCGCCCTTGGCCTGGAGCACGCCGACCACCGTGAAGGGCGTGCCGCCGACGGTGATCTTCTTGCCGACCGGGTCCTCGGTGTCGAAGAGCTGCTTGGCGGTGGTGGCGCCGAGCACCGCGACCTTGCGCGAGCCGAGGACGTCGTCGTCGGTGAAGTACTCGCCGTGCGCGACCTTCTGGTTGGAGGTCTCGAAGTACGCCGGGTAGGTGCCGACGACCGAGCCGGGGCTGTACGAGACGTTCCCGTACAGCGCGGTGGCGCTGGTGGTGACGACGGGCGCGACGGACTTGACCGCGGCCGGGTCCGCCTCCGTCGCGAGCGCCTTGGCGTCGGCGACGGTCAGCTTCTTGACCGACGAGGTGGCGCGCGAGCCGCCGTTCGCCGAACCGGAGCTGACGGTGAGGGAGTTGGTGCCGAGCGAGGTGATCGAGTCCTTGACCGCGACCGACGAGCCGTTGCCGACGGCCAGCAGCAGGATCACCGAGGCGACGCCGATCAGCACGCCGAGCATGGTCAGCGCCGAGCGCACCTTGTTGGCGGCGAGGCCGCCGACCGCGAAGCGGAGCATCTGCCAGAGGATCACGCCGGCACCCCCACGACGAGCGGAGGGCCGTCGAACAGCGGCGGCGGACCGTCCACGCGGGCCTGCCGGACGTCGCTGACGATCTGGCCGTCGACGAGCCGCAGCACCCGCTTGGCGTGCCGGGCGACCTCGTCCTCGTGGGTGATCAGGACGACGGTGCGGCCGGTGGCGTTGAGCCGGTCGATGATGGCCAGCACGTCCTCGGTGGCACGGCTGTCCAGGTTGCCGGTCGGTTCGTCGGCGAGCAGCATCGCGGGTGCGGTGACCAGTGCCCGGGCCACGGCGACGCGCTGCTGCTGGCCGCCGGAGAGCTCGTTGGGCCGGTGGCCGGCCCGCTCGGCGAGCCCGACCAGCGACAGCGCGGCCATCGCCCGGCGGCGCCGTTCGGCGGCGCGCACGCCCGCGTAGGCGAGCGGCAGCTCGACCTGGGCGAGGGCGGTGGTGCGCGGCACCAGGTTGAACGACTGGAAGATGAAGCCGATCTTGCGGTTGCGGACGAGCGAGAGCTGCCCCTCGTCGAGGTGCCCGACGTCGATGCCGTCCAGCTGGTAGCTGCCGGCGGTGGGGACGTCGAGGCAGCCGAGGATGTTCATGAGGGTCGACTTGCCGGAGCCGGAACTGCCCATGACCGCGACGTAGTCGCCCTGGTCGATGTCCAGCGCGACGCCGAGCGGCGTGCCGGTGGCCGGGTCGGCCGGGCCGCGCAGCGCGTGCACGGTGGCGTCGCCGTGGCCGTAGGCCTTGGTGAGCCGGCGGATCCGGATGACGGGTGGCGGGGGGCCCGCGGGCACCCGCTTGTCGATGACGTGACGCATGCTCAGCCCTTGCCGCCGCGGCCCGCGCCGCCGGCGTTGCCGCCACCGCCGCCGCCGGGGATGCCGCCGCCACCGCCACCGAAGCCGCCACCACCACCACCGAAGCCGGCCGCACCGCCGCGACCGCCCTGGCCGCCCTGCCCCGGGAAGGAGCCGTTCGGGAAGCCGTTCCCCGCGCTGGTGGTGGGGAGTTCGACCTTGTCGCCCTCCTTGAGCCCGGTGAGTACCTGCACGGTGCTGTCGCCCTCGACGCCGACCGTGACGCTCATCCGCTGGGTGGAGCCGTCCGGCTGCACCACGTTCGCCGTCCGGCTGCTGCCGGTGCCGGCGAGCGCGGAGGTGGGCAGCGAGAGCGCGTTGTCGGCCTCACCGGTGACCACCGAGACAGTCGCACTGAGGCCGGTGCGCAGGGTGCTGGTGTCGCCGCTGATCTGGAGCGTCGCCGCGTACTGGACGGCCGACGAGCCCGCGCTGCCGCCGCCACTGCTGCTGGGCAGCGAACTGACCGACAGGACGGTTGCGTTGAGCTTGGTGTCGGACTGCGCGTTCAGCGCGACGGTGGCCGCCTCGCCCTTCTTGAGCTTGAGCGAGTCGAGCTCGGAGAAGTTGGCGGTGACCTGCATCCCGGTGGGGTTGGTCAGGACGATGAAGCCGCTCGGCGTGCCGCTGCCCGAACTCGCGCTCGTCCCGGTCGACTTGGTCGATCCCGAGGTGGTGGCGGACGATCCCCCGCCGACGGTGTCGCCGACCTTGGCGGAGACGGACGCGACGGTGCCGTCCACCGACGCGGTGAGGGTCGTGCCGGCCAGCGCCGCCTGGGCGTTGGCCACGTTGGTCTGCGCGGTGGCGACCTGCTGCTCGGCCGAGGCGACGGCCGCGTCGTCCACCTTGGTGGTGGTGACGGTGGTGGTCTGCGGAACGGGCGCGGTGTTCCCGCCCGTTCCGCGGCCGCCGCCCCCGGCACCGGCGCTGGGGCTGGGGCTCGGGGCGGCGGGAGCGCCGGTCTGGGGCAGCGGCTCGACGGTCGTGGTGGTGACACCGGCCTGGGCCTTGGTGAGGTTGGCGTCGGCCGTGGTGAGCGCCGCGTTGGCCGCGTCCACCTGCTGCTGGGCGGCGGTGGTGTCGACGGTGGCCAGCACCTGGCCCTTCTTCACGGTGTCCCCGACCGCGACCTTGACGGCCGTGAGCCGGCCACCGGTGGTGAAGTCCTGGGCGGCGTCGGTGGGCGACACCAGCGTGCCGGTTCCGGACACGGTGGCCAGGACCGTCCCCTTGGCCACCGTCGCGGTCCGGGCCTTCGGCTGTCCGGCGGCCGCGCTCGGCCCGCTGTTCACCGTGGTGTACGCCAGCGCGGCGCAGGCCAGCAGGGCCACGCCCAGGGCGGAGTTGACGAGGACGGCGCCTCGCCGTCGTGGGAGCACCTTCATGGCGGACAGCTTCGCCGGGCGCTCTTGCGTCGGCCTGGGCGCGGGCTGGGAGAAGGCTGAACGGGTGGATCCGGACATTCCGCTCGCACCGGCCCGTTCGCGCGGGCCGCTTGGCCGCCGCGTGGCCGGCCGTTGGCCGAACTCCCAGCCCGCTCCCAGCGATCCCCAGGCATCCGGCAGCGCCCGGCACCACGCCGGCGGCATCCGGGCCTCCCGAAAGCGCCCGGAGCACCCCGCGAGCACGTCGTGAGCACCTCCGGAACGCCTCCCGAACGCCGCAGGGGCGCACCGCGCGTGCGGAACGCCCCTGCGTACGGACGCGGACGTCAGAGCGTCTTGCGGAACTCCTCGGCCACCGCGAGGAAGATCGTGTTGCCCTCGGCCTCGCCGATCGACACCCGCACGCCCTCGGGGAACGGCCGGACGATCACGCCGGCCGCGGCGGCCGCGGCGGCGAAGTCCGCCGAGCGCGCGCCGAGCGGCAGCCACACGAAGTTGGCCTGCGAGTCCGGGAGGTCCCAGCCCTGGGCGCGCAGTCCGGCCACCACCCGGGCGCGCTCCTCCACGAGCGCGTCCACCCGCACCTTGAGTGCGTCCTCGGCGTGCAGCGAGGCGACGGCGGCGTCCTGCGCGAGCTGGTTCACGCCGAACGGGACGGCGGTCTTGCGCAGCGCGGTCGCCACCGGCTCGTGGGCGATCGCGAAGCCGACGCGCAGGCCCGCGAGGCCGTACGCCTTGGAGAAGGTGCGCAGGACGCAGACGTTCGGGCGGTCCCGGTAGAGGTCGATGCCGTTGGGCACCTCGGGGTCGCGGATGAACTCGATGTAGGCCTCGTCGACGACGACCAGCACGTCGCCGGGCACCGCGTCGATGAAGCGCTCCAGCTCGGCGCGGTGGATCACGTTGCCGGTCGGGTTGTTCGGGTTGCACACGAAGATCAGCCGGGTGTTCGGCGTGATCGCGGCGAGCATCGCGTCCAGGTCGTGGTCGCCGCCGGCGGTGATCGGGACCGGGACGGGGGTGGCGCCGGCGACCTGGGTGATGATCGGGTACGCCTCGAAGGAGCGCCAGGCGAAGATCACCTCGTCGCCCGGGCCCGCCGTGGCGAGGATCAGCGACTGGGCGACGCCGACCGAGCCGGTGCCGGTGGCGATGTGCTCGGCCGGCACGCCGAAGCGCTTGGCCAGCTCCTCGGTGAGCTCGTTGACCGCCATGTCCGGGTAGCGGTTGAACGACCCGGCCGCCTCGACCGCCGCGGCCAGGACGCCGGGCAGCGGCCCGTACGGGTTCTCGTTGGAGGACAGCTTGTAGGCGTCGGCGCCGGCCGGCTTGCCGGGCTTGTAGGTGGGGATGCCGTCCAGGGTCGGCCGCAGCCGCGGGCCCTGCGCTGACGTGTCGCTCACGGTCCTGCTCCTTCTCGATCTTCTCGATCTCCGCGTCGGGTGGACGCGCGATGTCCGGGTGTGCGTCCTCCGGTGCGGGTCCTCCGGTGCACACGCCCGGACCACCCCGGTCGGGTGCCTTGCACCATACCGACCGCGCTCACCCGTAGGAGTGAGTTGGCCGGTCGGCCCACCGGTGCAGATCAGCCATTCTGCCGGGTTCCTTTGGCACATGTCAGAGGTAAGACGCCAGGTTTTGGGCCGGTATCGAAGGGGCGCGCCCCGGCTCACTCGTGGAGAAACGTATCTCCAAAGGCTCCCGATGCGCCGGTCACAGGACCTTGTCAGGAGCCATACGATCGGTCCGCCATGACAGCAGCAGCCAACCAGAGCGGTCGGCGACCCACCACCTCACGGCGTCTGGAGCGGGCCGGCATCCGGGATGTGGCAGCAGCCGCCGGAGTGTCGATCACCACCGTCTCCGACGCGCTGAACGGAAAGGGCCGCCTGCCCGACGAGACCCGCAGCCGGGTGCGCGAGGTCGCCGAGCGCCTCGGCTACCGCCCCTCCGCGGCCGCCCGCACCCTGCGCACCGGACGGTCCGGCCTGATCGGGCTGACCGTCACGACCTACGGCGAGGAGCCGTTCACCTTCACGGAGTTCGCGTACTTCGCCGAGATGGCCCGCGCCGCCACCAGCGCCGCCCTCGGCCGCGGCTACGCGCTGGTGGTGCTGCCCGCGTCCTCCCGGCACGACGTCTGGGGCAACATCGCCCTGGACGGCACCGTGGTGATCGACCCGCCCGACCAGGACCCGCTGGTCAGCGAGCTCTACCGGTCCGGCGTCCCGGTGGTCAGCGACGGCAAGCCCGGCAACTGCCCGGTCACCGCCTGGGTCGACAACGACCACGAGGCCGCCGTGCTCGGCATCCTCGACCACCTCTCCGAAGCCGGCGCCCGCCGGATCGGCCTGCTCACCGGGACCAGCACCGACACCTACACCCGGCTCTCCACCGAGGCCTACCTCGGCTGGTGCGCCAAGGTCGGCCAGGAGCCGGTGTACGAGGCCTACCCCGCCCACGACCCGGCCGCCGGCGCCGTCGCCGCCGACCGGCTGCTCGCCCGCCCCGACCGCCCCGACGCCGTCTACGGCCTGTTCGACCCCAACGGCACCGACCTGCTCGCCGCCGCCCGCCGCTACGGGCTGCGGGTGCCCGACGACCTCCTGCTGGTCTGCTGCAGCGAGAGCGACGTCTACGCCGCCACCGAGCCCCCGATCACCACGCTCTCACTGAAGCCCCGCCGGATCGGCACGACCGTCGTCAACCTCCTCATCGACGCCATCGAGGGCGTCGACTCCGGGACGGGCGTCGACATCGCCCGGCTCTTCCCGCCCCGCTTCCGCACCGCCGGAACCGGCCCGCCGCCCGGCACCCTGATGCCCACCGAGCTGATCGTCCGGGCCTCCTCGCAGCGCCGCAGTCCGCGCACCACCGTCAGTCCTCCCCGACCCCCGGGCGAGGTCTAGACCATACCGAGCCGGGACAAAACGGACCTTGCGGGACGGCCCGGCTGACGCTCCGGAGGATTGGATACCCACCAGGTGACGACGCCGGGAGAGTGGTCTTCCTATGATGGGCGAATGACACCCGAGGACCGCTTCCCCGGGCCTGAACACCCCTCCTCAGGCCCCCGCCACCAGCCGGACCTCGACGTGCTGCCGTACGGCACCTACTACGAGCCCGAACCCGCCGGCTACGCCGGGACGCCGTACGAAGCGGAGACCTACAGCGGCTACGGCGGCGCCCGCTACCTCGAACAGCACTGGCCCGCCGACAGCCAGGCGCACGGACACACGATGCACGCCCCCGGGCAGGCGCCGGCGTTCAACCACCAGGACCACCCCGGCTACGAGCCGACCCTGCCCGACCGGCCCTCGCCGGCCCTCCAGTTCCCCGACGCGGTGCCCGACCCCCTGGCCGACGGACACCCCGACCGGCCGGCCGACCAGTTCCCCGGCCGCGACGACCCGCCGACCATCGAGCTCGGCCCGCCGCTGCCCGAGCCCGTGCCCAGCTACCCGTACCCGGCCCCCGGCCCGGACGAGCCGCCCGGCCCGCTCTACGTCGTCGGTGACGTCCACGGCTACCTGGAAGAACTCGTCGCCGAACTCCGCCACCAGGGCATCATCGACGCCGACGGCCACTGGTGCGCCGGCCGCTCCCGGATCTGGTTCCTCGGCGACTTCACCGACCGCGGCCCCGACGGCATCGGCGTCATCGACCTCGTCATGCAGCTCGCCGCCGAGGCCGCCGCCGCGGGCGGCTACTGCCGGGCCCTGATGGGCAATCACGAACTGCTCTTCCTCGGCGCCGCCAGGTACGGGGACGAACCCGTCCAGTCCACCGCCGGCACCGC
This sequence comes from Kitasatospora sp. NPDC059722, assembly GCF_042733235.1. Lineage (NCBI taxonomy): Bacteria > Bacillati > Actinomycetota > Actinomycetes > Kitasatosporales > Streptomycetaceae > Kitasatospora > Kitasatospora sp. NPDC059722. The sequence goes on along the minus strand of NZ_JBHWGD010000026.1, from coordinate 43,991 downwards.
CTCCTTCCTCGCCGCCTGGCGGCTCAACGGCGGCCAGCAGCACGACCTCGACCGGCTCCAGGCGCACCACATCAGCTGGCTCTCCCGGCTGCCCGCCATCGCCATCGAGGACGGCCACCTGCTGCTGCACTCCGACACCACCGCCTACCTGGAGTACGGCGAGTCCATCCCCGACGTCAACGACGCGGTGCACAGCCTGCTCGCCGACGAGGGCGTGGACGAGTGGTGGGACTGCTTCCGCCGCTTCACCAAGCGCTTCGCCTTCCGCGGCGACGCCGGCCCGACGGCCGTCCACGAGCTCCTCGACACCTACGGCGGCAGCCGGATCGTGCACGGCCACAGCCCGATCCCGTACCTCACCGGCGCTGTGCACGCCGACGACGGCGCCCCGCCGCACATCCCCGGGCCGTACGTGTACGCCGACGACCTCGCGGTCGCCATGGACGGCGGCGTCACCATGGAAGGGCGCCTGCTCATCGCCCGACTGCCCGTCAACTGACGTCACCCGCCGGCCCACCCGTCGCACGGGTGTTCCCGGCGCCCGGGCCGTCGCACGCGCGCGGCCCGGGGCGCGAAATTCCGGAATCGGACTGTCAGCGCGGGCGCACCCGCCCCTACCATGAGGCACACCACGAGCGGCCGCCCGTCCGGCGGCCCGCCTCCGCGCCCGATTCGGCGCCCCTGCGGGCCCACCCAGCCCGCGAGGCGGAGCGAACCGGGGTCCGCATGAACGGGGTCCCCATGACCAACCCCCCGCCGCTGCTCGCCGAGGACCGCCCGGAGTACGAGCGCCTCCTCGCCGAAGCCCTCCGCGACGGCACCGTCCGCACCGCCCTCCGCGCGCCCGGCGCACTCACCGCCGACCAGCTGCGCGCCCGCGCCCTGCGCGACGCCGACGCCATCGCCGCCGCGGCCGCCACCGAGTACGAGCACTACACCGGGCTGCGCGAGAGCCTGCGCAGCACGCCCCCGCCCGCCGAGGGCGCCGAGCCGGCCGCCCCCGGCCTGCTCTCCCAGCTGCGCTCCGCCGACGGCGGCGCCGGGCTCTTCCCGGTCCTCACCGTGCTCACCCCGATCCTGGCCTGGGCCGCGGCGCTGGTCCTGCTGCTCCTCGGGTACGCCCTGCGCGCCGCCGACCCCGGGCTCGTCCTCGCCCGCTCCCTGCTCACCGCGGGCTGGATCGCGCTCGCGGCCGGGATCGTCGCGATGACCGTCGGCCTCGTCGGGCTCGTCCTCACCGCGTTACGCGACGGCTCCGGCGCCCCCGCGGGCACCGACCCCGACCTCGCCGCCGAGCTCGCCGCCGCCCGCCGCGCCTGGCGCACCGCCCTGCGCGACCGCGGCCTCCTCCCCTACCTGCACGCCGGCCTCCCGGCCGTCCCCGCCCAGCGCCCGGACTTCACCAGCCCCGGCTACACCCCGCCGGGCTTCACCGGCCCGGGCCCCGACGGCCTCACCGACCCCGAGGGCCGCGCCTCCCGCCCCGCCGCCTTCACCCCGCCCGACTTCAGCACCCCCGGCTACACCCCGCCGGGCTTCACCGGCCCCGACGAGGTCGGCTGACGCACCGCTGCCCCGGGCCACGCCCGGGGCAGCGCGCAGGACCCCGGAGCGGCTGCTACGGCAGGTAGCGTTCGAGCGCCGCCGCGCCCTTCTCGTCGATCTGCCGCCTGGCCCACGCGAGGCGCTCGGGCGTGACGTCCTGCCCGGACGCCATGACCAGGTCCTCGGGGTCGAAGGGCCGCTCGCCACCGCTGTACAGCTGCCGCGGGGACGCCTTGGCGTCCCGGTTCGTCTCGTCGCTCGGATCGGTCCCCTTGATCGGGCTGCCCATCGCTGCCTCCTTGGTCGGCCTTCCCCCCAGGGTGCCTCCGATTTCCCCCGGACGCACGACGGCGTGGCGGCAAAGGCCGGAACCCGTCCGAGGCCGCCGGGTGGAAAGGAAAACGGCCCGCGCTCTCCCCCCGGAGGAACGCGGGCCGGCTCTGGGGCGGCGGCGGTCAGTCCGCCATCGGCAGGTAGACCTTGTTGCCGTGGGCCTTGAACTCCTCGGACATGGCCTGCATGCCGGCCAGCGCCTCGGCGTCGAACTCGGTGCCGACGGCCGTGGAGCCGTCGCCGTGCTCGTCGCGGATCTTCTGCGAGATCTTCATCGAGCAGAACTTCGGGCCGCACATCGAGCAGAAGTGCGCGGTCTTGGCCGGCTCGGCGGGGAGGGTCTCGTCGTGGAAGTCGCGCGCGGTCTCCGGGTCGAGGGCCAGGTTGAACTGGTCCTCCCAGCGGAACTCGAAGCGGGCGTCGGAGAGGGCGTCGTCCCAGGCCTGGGCGCCGGGGTGGCCCTTGGCGAGGTCGGCGGCGTGGGCGGCGATCTTGTAGGTGATCACGCCGGTCTTGACGTCGTCCCGGTTGGGCAGGCCCAGGTGCTCCTTGGGCGTCACGTAGCAGAGCATCGCGGTGCCCCACCAGGCGATCATCGCGGCGCCGATGCCGGAGGTGATGTGGTCGTAGCCGGGGGCGACGTCCGTGGTGAGGGGGCCGAGCGTGTAGAACGGCGCCTCGTCGCAGATCTCCTTCTGGAGATCCATGTTCTCCTTGATCTTGTGCATCGGGACGTGGCCCGGGCCCTCGATCATCACCTGGACGTCGCGCTCGCGGGCGATCCGGCCGAGCTCGCCGAGGGTCTGCAACTCGGCGAACTGCGCCTCGTCGTTGGCGTCGGCGATGGAGCCGGGCCGCAGGCCGTCACCGAGCGAGAAGGTGACGTCGTAGGCGGCGAGGATGTCGCAGAGCTCCTCGAAGTTCGTGTAGAGGAAGTTCTCCTTGTGGTGCGCGAGGCACCACGCGGCCATGATCGATCCGCCGCGCGAGACGATGCCGGTCTTGCGGCGGGCGGTCAGCGGGACGTACCGCAGCAGCACGCCGGCGTGGACGGTCATGTAGTCGACGCCCTGCTCGCACTGCTCGATGATGGTGTCCCGGTAGACCTCCCAGCTCAGCTCCTCGGCCCTGCCGTCGACCTTCTCCAGGGCCTGGTACAGCGGCACGGTGCCGATCGGCACGGGGGAGTTGCGCAGGATCCACTCGCGGGTGGTGTGGATGTTGCGGCCGGTGGAGAGGTCCATGACGGTGTCGGCGCCCCAACGGGTGGCCCAGGTCATCTTCTCCACCTCCTCCTCGATCGAGGAGGTGACGGCGGAGTTGCCGATGTTGGCGTTGATCTTCACCAGGAAGTTGGTGCCGATGATCGCCGGCTCCACCTCGGGGTGGTTCACGTTCACCGGGATGACGGCCCGGCCGCGGGCCACCTCGTCGCGCACGAACTCGGGGGCCAGGCCCTCGCGCAGGGCGACGAACTCCATCTCCGGCGTGACGATCCCGCGCTTGGCGTAGGCGAGTTGGGTCACGGCGGCGCCGCCGCGGCCGCGCAGCGGGCGGCGGGGGCGGCCGGGGAAGACGGCGTCGAGGTTGCGCAGGTTCCCGCCGCGCGGCGAGGTGTGCTTGATGCCGTCGTCCTCGGGGCGGGCCTCGCGGCCGTCGTACTCCTCGACGTCGCCGCGCTGGCGGATCCACGCGTCGCGCAGGGCGGGCAGGCCGCGGCGCACGTCGGGCTCGTAGGCGGGGTCGGTGTACGGGCCGGAGGTGTCGTACAGCGGAACGGTCTTGCCGTTGGTGAGCACCACCTCGCGGAACGGGACCCGCAGATCGGGGCGGGATCCCTCGCGGTGGGCCTTGCGCCAGGCCGGGGTCGGGTAGCCGGTGCGCTCGCTGCTGGGGGCGCTCTGGGCAGACTGCGGCTGTGCGTCGAACGTGGTCATCTGACCTTCACTCCCTACGCCGGCATTACCCGGTCCAGGTTCCTGCGGTCGGCGCAGCGTCCCGGCCGTCCGTCGACGGACCGTTCAGCGCCCTCTCAGCCCGGTGCTCCGAGCTCCCGCGTCCGCAGGCGGTGTTGCCTGCACATGACGCCCAACACCGTAGCGAGAGGATCGCCGCAGGTCCAGAGGGCTTCCGGTGGGCGGGCGGCGGGCGCAGACTGAAGCCCATGATCGGACTGACGGGACGGGTCACGGGGAAGGTCGGCGCGGGCCTGGTCGGGGAGGTGCTGGTGCACGTGCCCGAGCGGCAGGGGACGGAGGCGTTCCTGGCGTACCTGGCGGTGCCGGGGGATCCGCTGCCGACGGGCGCGCAGGTGATCGTGGTCGAGTACCAGGCGCCGCGCACGGTGTTCGTGTCGCCGCTCTGACGGACGATCCTCCCTCGTCACGGGGCCCGTGACAGGACCGGGACGAAGTCACGACGTCACCTACTGGCGCACGCGCACGAACAGGCGCAGAATCTCCGCTGCCACCGCGTCCGCGCACTCCTGCACAACCACGCGCAGCCACGGAGCGGTGTGCCTTGAAGGGGGAGTCGGCCGATGGTTATCGGCGTCGTCGCGGGGGCCGTGGTGGCCTCCATCATCGTTGTGATCATCCTGTTCAAGCTCATGTGGCGGGTCGCCGAGCCGAACGAGGCACTGATCATCTCCGGGTCGAAGCACGGGGACGGCCTGGGCTTCCGGATCGTCACCGGGCGGGGCACCTTCGTCGTCCCGGGCATGCAGGCGGTGCGCCGCCTGTCGCTGGACCTCAACGAGGCCGAGCTGGACGTCGAGTGCGTGACGCAGCAGGGCATCCCGGTGCACGTCAAGGGTGTCGTCATCTTCAAGGTCGGCGACGACTCGGTGTCGATCGCCAACGCCGCCCGGCGTTTCCTGGACCAGCAGAAGATGATGGGCCAGCGGGTGCACAACGTGTTCGCCGGTCACCTGCGCTCCATCGTCGGCGGGCTGACGGTCGAGGACATGATCCGCGACCGCGATCGGCTGACCGGCGAGACCCGGGCCGCCTCGGGCGCCGAGATGGAGAAGCTCGGTCTGATCATCGACTCGCTGCAGATCCAGGAGATCCTGGACCCGACCGGGTACATCCGCAACCTCGCCGCCCCGCACGCCGCGGCCGTCCAGCGCGACGCCCGCATCGCGGCCGCCGCCGCCGACCGCGAGGCCACCGAGGCGGAGCAGGAGGCGTTCGCCCGCAAGGCCGAGGCCACCCGCAACAGCGAGATCCAGCAGGCCTCCTACCAGGCCGAGATGGACACCGCGAGCGCCCGCGCCCGGCAGGCCGGACCGCTCGCCGAGGCGGCCGCCCGCCAGGAGGTCGTCGTCCAGGAGACGAAGGTCGCCGAGCTGGAGGCCCAGCGCAAGGAGCAGCAGCTCCAGATCGACGTCCGCAAGCCGGCCGACGCCAAGGCGTACGAGACCCGCACCAAGGCCGACGCCGACCGCGACGCCCGGATCTCCTCGGCCCAGGCGCACGCCCGGGAGACCGAGCTGCGGGCGGCGGCCGACGCCAGCCAGGTGAAGATCGCCGCGGCGGCCGAGGCGGAGGCCACCAAGCTGCGCGGCCTGGCCGCCGCCGAGGCGACCAGGGCCACCGGTCAGGCGGAGGCCGCGGCCGTCGAGGCCCGCGGTCTGGCGGACGCCGAGGCGGCCCGGGCGCTCGGGCTGGCCAACGCCGAGGGCATCCGGGCCCGCGCCGCGGCCCTCGCCGAGAACCAGGACGCCGTCGTGGCGCAGGAGTTGGCGGAGAAGTGGCCGGAGATCGTCCGGGCCGCGGCCGAGTCCTTCGGCAACGTCGAGCACATGGTGCTGCTCAACGGCGCGGACGGCATGGGCGAGATGTTCGCGAAGGCGCTCACCATGGGCGGCACCGGCCTCGGCCTGGCCCGCCAGCTGCTGAGCACCATGAAGGAGGCCCCGGCCGACGCGCCGGCCGACGCCAAGGCGCCGGTGGTGCAGCAGGTCCGCATCGAGGAGTGACCCGGCGCGGTCCCGCACCGCGACGGCCGAGGCCCCGCCCCCCCCCCACCGGGGGGCGGGCCCCCGCCCCCCCCCCATGGGGGGGCGGGCCC
>NZ_JBHWGD010000026.1:0-38029 GCF_042733235.1 Kitasatospora sp. NPDC059722 | reverse complement strand
CGCGCGGCGCCTCGCGGTGTGTGGGCCCGCGGGCGCCCCCCCCCCCCCCCCGGGGGGCCCCCCCCCCCCCCCCGGGGGGGGCCCCGGGCCCTCGGCGTCGACGCCGGAGCGTCGTCAGAGCTTCGCCGCCTTCTTCACCAGGATGACCACGGCCGCCCCGATGCCGACCACGACCAGCAGCTTGATCAGCAGGCCCAGCAGCGCGCCGACCACGCCGAACACGAAGGTCACGACGTTCCAGGCCAGCACCAGGACCAGCACCGGCACGACGATGTTGCGCACCCAGGAGGGCAGCGACTTCCAGAGCTCAGCCATGTCCGTTCCTTCTCTCCCCTCGGGCCGGCCGCCCCTTCGGTGCCGCATCCCGCTTGCTTTCGATACGTCGATCGTACGGGGGCGCCAGTGCCGGAACGAGGCCCAACGGCCCGGAGAGAACCCCGAGATCACCCCGACCCCGGCCCCCGGGGATGACCCTGGGGAACCGCCCCGGAAGCGTCAGACCGGCCAGCGCTCGCCGCGCCACGCGGCGTCCCAGAACATCCACTCGTAGCGCGAGGTCGTCGTGAAGTGCTCGACCACCCGGCGGCGCTCGACGGGGGAGAGCTCCTCGCCGATCCGGTCCGCGAGCGCCAGCACGCGCCGCACCACCGACTGGAACGCCTCGTCGCCGTAGGTGGCGATCCACTTGGCGTAGAGCGGATCCGGCGAGCCCTGGGCGAGCAGTGCCTCGCCGACCCGGGCGTAGATCCAGTAGCAGGGCAGCACCGCGCCGAGCGCCTCCGCGAAGGAGCCGCCGTAGACGGTCGCGAGCAGGTAGCTGGTGTAGGCCCGGGTGGTCGGCAGCACCGCTTCCTCGGCGGCCTGTTCGGCACTGGCCCCGAAGGCCGTCATGAACTCGGCGTGCATGCCCTGCTCCGCCGCGATCGCGCCGACCGCGTCGGCGGCGAACGCCCGCACGTCCTCCTCGCCGGGCGCCTTGGCGGCGCAGACGGCGAGCGCGCGGGCGTAGTCGCGCAGGTAGTGCGAGTCCTGCACGACGAAGTGGCGGAAGGCCTCGCGCGGCAGGGTGCCGTCGGTGAGGCCGCCGATGAAGGGGTGGGCCAGGATCTCGGCGTAGACCGGCTCGATGGCCGACCAGAGCTCTTCGGTGAGACGCATGCGTCCGACCCTAAAGCCTGCCGGTCAGTCCTCCGGGGGCGAGAAGACCACCAGGACCCGCAGCTCCTCCGTGACGTGGTGGAAGCGGTGCGGCGTCCCGGCCGGCACGTACACGACGGTGCCGCGCCCGACGGTCGCGGTCTCGCCGCCCACGGTCAGCTCGGCCCGGCCGCTGATCACCTGGTAGATCTCGTCCTGGTCGTGCGCGGTCTGCGGGTCGGCGGCGCCGGGGGAGAGCGCGTACAGCCCGGCGGACATCCGCGGTTCGCGCAGGAACCGCAGGTACGCGCCGTCGTTGGCCGCGCGTTCGGCGTCGAGTTCGTCCAGCCGGAACAGCTTCACCGGTGCCGTCTTCCCTTCTCCGTCCACCTCCGGGACCACCGGCATTCAACACCAACATGCCCGGCGGGAGCTTCCCTGCGCCCCCGGCGGCCTGCCAGGCTGGTCGCCATGAAGGGTTTCGTTCTCAAAACGCTGATCAACGCGGTGGCCATCTGGGTCGCCGCCTGGATCGTCACCGGCATCCAACTCACCGACGCCAACACCGACTGGCAGCACAAGGCGATCACCGTGGTGGCCGTCGCGCTGGTCTTCGGCGTGGTCAACTGGCTGGTCAAGCCGGTCGTCAAGCTGTTCTCGTTCCCGCTGTTCATCCTGACCCTGGGCCTGATCACCTTCGTGATCAACGCCCTGATGCTGTTGCTGACCTCGTGGGCGTCGGGGCGGCTCAGCCTCGACTTCCACGTCACCGGCTTCGTGCCGGCGCTGCTGGGCTCGCTGATCATCAGCCTGGTCTCGTGGGGCCTGCACCTGGCCCTGGACGACGACTGAGCGCAGCGGCCGCCGCGTCGTGGGAAGGGCCCGTACCCGGGTGGTTCACCGGGGACGGGCCCTCCCCCTTCTCCGGCCGCCCCGGGCCGCCGCGCCCCGATCGGAGGCACCCCGGCGGGTCGGCGTTTCGTCCCGGCCCGGCTGCGGCAGACTCCCGCACAACGCTCGCGCCCCGGAGGTGGCCATGGGTCCCGACAACCGCACCCCGCCACCCCGCCCGGTCGTCAAGCGCACCGCGCGGGCGATCCTGCTGGAGCTGGACCCGGCGGACCCGCACGGCCCGGCCAGCCTCGTCGTGATCCGCCGGGTCCGCCCCGGCTCCCCGCACCCGTACTGGATCACTCCCGGCGGCGGGGTGGAGCGCGGCGACCGGACGGTGGTCGAGGCGCTGCACCGCGAGGTGGACGAGGAACTCGGCGGCAAGGTCGTCGACGTCGTGCCCGCGTTCGTCGACACCATCAGCCACACGCACCACGACGACGGCACGCTGCTCCACCCCCACGGGGTCAAGGTGCAGCACTTCTTCGTGTGCCGGCTCGCCTCGATGGACCTCAGCCGCCGGCACGGGCCCGAGGTGGACGACCCGAACGGCGAGTACGAGGTGGTCCGGCTGCCGTTCACGCGCGAGGGCGTCACGTCGGTCAACGTCGTCCCGCCCCGGCTGCGGGCCTACCTGGCCGCCAACATCGAGGGCATCCGCGCCCTGCTCGCCCCCGACCTCGGCTGAGCCCGGTCGGCGGCGCCTCAGCCCGCGGCCAGGTCCCCCACCAGGTCGTGCCGGATCCGCTCCACCGGCACCCCGGCGCGCACCAGCGCCCCGACGCTCCGGCGGACCATCGCGGCGGGCCCGCTGAGCACCGCTTCCCGGCCCGCCCACGGTCCGAACCGGCCCACCACCTCGGGGAGTTCACCGGCCAGCGCGCCCCCGGCGGGGCCGGTGCCGGAGACCACCGGGCGCACGGTGAGCCACGGGCACCGCCCGGCCAGTTCGCGCAGCCCGTCCAGGTCGTACAACTCGGCGGGCCTGCGGGCCCCGTAGAACACGTCGACGCGGCGGCCGGGACCGCCGTGCTCGGCGACCTCCTCGACCATCGCCCGGATCGGCGCGATGCCGGTGCCGCCGCCGAGGCAGAGCAGGTCGGTGCCGCAGCCGTGGTCGACGGTCATCGCCCCGGCCGCCGGGCCGAGCCGCAGGACGTCCCCCGGCGCCGCGCGGTGGACGAGCGCGTTGCTCACCCAGCCCGCCTGGACGGCCTTGACGTGGAAGGTCAGCAGCCCGTCCGGCCGCGGCGCCGAGGCGAACGAGTAGTGCCGCCACACCCGCGGCCACCAGGGCGTCTCCAGGCTCGTGTACTGCCCGGCGCGGAACGGGTAGGCCTGGTCCGGGCGGACGGTGATCACCGCGACGTCCCGGGTGCGGCGCTCGTGCCGCACCACCTCGCCGTGCCACCACGGCGGCGAGGTGCGGGCGGCCTCCTCCGCGGCCTCGATCATGATCGACGAGACCAGGCGGTAGACCCGGCGCCAGGCCAGCTCGGTCGCGGCGTCCCAGCGGCTGCCCGCGTACCTGGCCAAGGCCTGCACCAGGCACTCCCCGACCGGGCCGTAGTGGCCGGTCAGCGTGCCGTAGCGGCGGTGGCCGCGGCCGAGCGCGCTCAGGTGGGCGCGCAGGGCCGCCGGGTCGTCGGCACCGCGGGCGGCGGCCAGCAGGGCGCGGAAGAGGCGGTCGCGCTGGACGTCCATGGCGGCCGGGAAGAGGGCGCGGACCTCGGGGTGGTGCAGGAAGATCAGCGCGTAGAAGTGCGCGGTGGCCCGGTCGGCGACCGGCTCGACGACCGCCAGACTGGCCCGGATCAGCTCGATGTCCCGTGCGGTGGGCGGTAGTTCGGCGGCCGAGCAGGTGCCGCCGGCGAGCGCGGCGGGCGCCGGACCGCCCTCGGCGAGGGCCTGCACGGCCCAGGCCTGGCTCCAACTGTCGCCGGGTCCGGCCCAGTTGAGGCCGGGAGCGTCGGCGAACAGCGGCCGGAACGGCGGGGCCACGGGCGGCGCGGCGAGCGGGGGGGCAGGCGGGGCGGCGAGCGGGGCCGCAGGCTCGGGGCTCGCCGGCCGCACGGGCCCGGTGACCAGGTCCGGCAGCACCGGCAGGACGGCCGTCGGCGCCTCCACGGGCGGGAGGTCCGGCGGGTCGAGCGGCATCGGGGGAGGCACGGGGGCCTGCGCCCGTCCGGGGGCCGGGTGGTCCGGGGGGAGTTCCGGCAGGCCCGGGACGGAGGAGACCCCCGCCGAGCCGTGCCCGGTGCGGACCAGAAGTGTTCTGCGGGGCTTCACCGCAACGTTTCGAGTACCCAAGAGAATCGTTTCGCCTCCGGCCGGCCTACGCCACCACCTGGCTTGTCCCTGTTGACGCCTAGGCAGCGTGGCACGCCCGAAGTGCTCATCCGACAAATCACGCGAAGCCCGGACGCCCGGCCCGGGAACGCGCTAGTGTCACTCATTCCACGGTCGCCCTGAGTGGCTCCCCCGTCTATTCAGGGCGACCGCGGTTCGAGAAGGGCCCGGTCAGAGCTGCCGCAGCAACATCCCGGGCCGCTCCACGCAGTCCGCGACGAACCGCAGGAACCCGCCCGCCGTGCCGCCGTCGCAGACCCGGTGGTCGAAGGTGAAGGACAGCTGCGTCACCTCGCGCACCGCCAACTGCCCCTCGTGCACCCACGGTTTGGCGACGATCCGGCCGACGCCGAGCATCGCCGCCTCGGGGTGGTTGAGGATCGGGGTGGAGCCGTCCACGCCGAACACGCCGTAGTTGTTCAGCGTGAAGGTGCCACCGGTCAGTTCGGCCGGGGTCAGCGAGCCGCTCCGGGCCGACTCGGTCAACCGGGCGAGCTCCTCGCCGAGTTGCTCGGTGCTCCGCGCGTGCGCGTCCCGCACCACCGGGACGACGAGCCCGCGCTCGCCCTGCGCGGCGAAGCCCAGGTGCACCACCGAGTGCCGGATGATGCCCGAACCGTCCTCCGTCACACTGGAGTTGAGCTCGGGGAAGCGCGCCAGCGCGACCGTGCAGATCCGGGCGAGCAGCGCCAGGACGCTCACCTTAGGACCAGGCGTGGCGTTCAACTGCCGTCGCAGCGCCATCAGTTCGGTGGCGTCCGCGTCCACCCAGCAGGTCGCGGCGGGGATCTCCCGGTGGCTGCGGCTGAGCTTCTCCGCCACCGCCTTGCGGAGCCCGCGCAGCGGGACGACGCCCTCGGCCGCGGCGGAGACGACCGCAGCCGGAGCGGCGACCTTGGCCGCGACCGCCCGCTCGACGTCCGCCCGCATGATCAGCCCGTCCGGCCCGCTGCCCGCGACCGCCGCGAGGTCGACCCCCTGCTCCCGGGCCAGCCGCCGCACCAGCGGCGAGATCACCGGCACCACGGCGGGCGCCGCGGCGACCACCACAGGGGCAACGGGGACGGGGACGGGAGCCGGAGCCGGAGCCGAGGAAGCTCCCACCCGGCGACGCCGTGCGCCCCGGGACTCCGCCACCCCGTACCCGACCAGCGGGCGCTCCACCTCGGCGGACGGCGCGGCGACGGGAGCGTCCGCCGGCCCGCCCGCGGCGGCCACCGCGACGGTGACCAGCGGCGCGCCGACGGCGATCTCCTCGCCCGGCTCGCCGTACCGCGCGGTGACCACCCCGCCGTACGGGCAGGGCACCTCCACCACGGCCTTGGCGGTCTCCACCTCCACCACCGGCTGGTCGACGGCGATCACCTCGCCGACCTCGACCATCCAGCGCACCACCTCCGCCCCGGTCAGTCCCTCACCGAGATCGGGCAGGGTGAACTCGCGCACGACGGGCATCATCCTCAGTCCTCCCACTGCAGCCGGGCGACCGCGTCCAGGATCCGGTCCACCCCGGGGAGGTGGTGGTGCTCCAGCATCGGCGGCGGGTACGGGATGTCGAAGCCGGTCACCCGCAGCACCGGCGCGGCCAGGTGGTGGAAGCAGCGCTCGGTGACCCGGGCGGCGATCTCCGCGCCGGTGCCGCCGAAGCCGCTCGCCTCGTGCACCACGACGGCCCGGCCGACCGAGCGCACCACGCGGGCGACCGTCTCGTCGTCGAACGGCACCAGGGTGCGCAGGTCCAGCACCGCGAGGTCCCAGCCCTCGGCCTCCGCCGCCTCGGCCGCCTCCAGGCAGACCGGCAGCGAGGGCCCGTACGTGATCAGGACGGCCGAGGTGCCGGTGCGCCGCGGCACGGCCCGGCCGATCGGCTCCACCGGCGCGGTCGGGTCGAACCCGTCCTTGCCCCAGTAGAGCCGCTTGGGCTCCAGGAACACGACCGGGTCGTCCGAGGCGATCGAGGCACGCAGCAGCCCGTAGGCGTCGGCCACCGTCCCGGGCGTGACGACGTGCAGGCCGGGCGTGCTGGTGTAGTACGCCTCGGAGGCGTCGCTGTGGTGCTCGACCCCGCCGATGCCGCCGCCGTACGGGATGCGGACGGTGATCGGCAGCGGGAGCCTGCCCGCCGTGCGGTTGCGCATCTTCGCGACGTGCGAGAACAGCTGCTCCAGCGCCGGGTAGGCGAAGGCGTCGAACTGCATCTCGACGACCGGGCGCAGCCCGTACATCGCCATGCCGATGGCGGTGCCGAGGATGCCGGCCTCGGCCAGCGGGGTGTCCAGGCAGCGGTCCGGGCCGAATTCGGCGGTCAGCCCGTCGGTGATCCGGAAGACGCCGCCGAGCGCGCCGACGTCCTCGCCGAGCACGTGCACCGCCGGGTCGTCGCGCATGGCGTCCCGCAGCGCGGTGTTGAGCGCCTGCGCCATGGAGGCGGTGCGCGGGCCAGAGGTGCGCTGCGCAGCAGCTCGGCCAAGGGTGGGGGCGGGCGACGGGTGGGCGGAGTTCATCAGTGCTGCACCTCGGCCTCGGCGGCCAGCTCGGCGGACAACTGGGCGGCCTGCTCGCGCAGTTGCGGGGTCGGCTCGGCGTAGACGTGGGCGAACAGCGCCATCGGGTCCAGCTCGGCGTCGGCGTGGAACTCGGCCCGCATCCGGGCCGCCAGCTCCTCCGCCTCGTCGGCCGCCCGCCGGACCAGCTCGTCGTCCAGGATCCCGAGCTCGCGCATGGCGCGGTCCAACAGCAGGATCGGGTCGTGCTCGCGCCAGGCCGCCACCTCGTCGTCGGTGCGGTAGCGGGTGGCGTCGTCCGCGTTGGTGTGCGCGTCGATCCGGTAGGTCAGCGCCTCGACGAGGGTCGGGCCGCCGCCGGTGCGGGCCCGCTCGACGGCCTCGGCCAGCACGCCGTGCACGGCGGGCGCGTCGTTGCCGTCCACCAGGCGGCCCGGCATGCCGTAGCCGACGGCCTTGTGCGCCAGGCTGGGCGCGGCGGACTGCGCGGTGAGCGGGACGGAGATCGCGTAGCCGTTGTTCTGCACCAGGAAGACCACGGGGGCGCGCAGCACGGCGGCGAAGTTCAGCGCCTCGTGGAAGTCGCCCTCGCTGGTGCCGCCGTCGCCGAGCATGGCGAGCGCGACCACCGGCTCGCCGCGCAGCCGGGCGGCGTGCGCCAGGCCGACGGCGTGCGGGGCCTGGGTGGCGAGCGGGGTGCAGAGCGGGGCGGTGCGGGTGGCGCGCGGGTCGTACCCCGTGTGGGCGTTGCCGCGCAGGAGGGTCAGCGCCTCCAGCGGGTCGACGCCGCGGGAGACCACGGCGAGGGTGTCGCGGTAGCTGGGGAACAGCCAGTCCTGCTCGCCGAGCGCCAGCGCGGCGGCGATCTGGCAGGCCTCCTGGCCGGCCGACGCCGGGTAGACCGCGAGCCGGCCCTGCTTGGTCAGGGTGGTGGCCTGCTGGTTGTAGCGGCGGCCGATCACGAGCCGGCGGTAGAGCTCGCGCAGCAGGGCGGGGTCCTGCTTCTCCAGCGCCGGCGTGCCGAGCACGCGGACGGGGGAGGCGTCCGGCAGCAACGGGGCCGGGTCGGTGCGGGGGGCGGTGGCCCCGGGCATCCAGCCGGGCACCGCCGTGGAGTGTCTGTGGTCGAGAACGGTCATCTCGGGCACCTCCGGGGGTGGTGGGGGCTCCCTACCGATTGTTCGGTCGTCTGTTCATCTTGACCAGAAGCGTGACAAGGTGGTGGACATTCGGCCTGAGCGGAGGTCGACTGGTGGCAGTGCGTCCAATCGGTGAGGGTGGGGGGTCATGTCGGCTGAACAGATGTCCAGACTCGACCGTGTCGACCGGTCGATCCTGCGGCTGCTGCAGCAGGACGGTCGCGCCTCGATCCGCTCGGTCGCCGAGCGGGTGCACGTATCCCGGGCGAACGCGTACGCCCGGATCTCCAGGATGGTCGAGGACGGCGTCATCCGCGGCTTCACGGCCAGGGTCGACCACGAACGGGCCGGTCAGGGCGCGTCCGCGTACATCACACTGAAGATCGTCCAGAACTCCTGGCGCACGGTGCGGGAGCAGCTGCTGGAGCTGCCGGGCGTCGCGCACATCGCCCTCGTCGGCGGCGACTTCGACGTCCTCCTGCTGGTGCACACCGCCGACAACCACGCCCTGCGGGAGCTCGTACTCAACCGCATCCAGTCCATCCCACAGGTGCTCGGTACACGAACGATGCTGGTGTTCGAGGAGACCGACCAGGTTCCGCCGGACTAGGGCGTGCCCCGGCGTCGCGGCACCCGGCCCGACCCGACAGGCACGCCCCAGTGGGCTACCGCGCGCGGAGCCCGTCGAAGGCCAGGTGGACGACGGCGTCGGCCACGCCGTCCGCGGCCTTGAGGCCGGGGCGGTACCACTCGACGATCGAGTTGATCATGCCGAACAGCAGCCGCGTGGCCAGCCGCGGCTCGACGTCCGCGCGCAGCGAGCCGTCCGCGACGGCCGCCCGCAGCAGCTCGGCGACCTGGTGGTCGAACTCCCGGCGGCGCTCCAGCGCCCACTGCTCGGTGGCCGTGTTGCCGCGCACCCGCAGCAGCAGGGTGACGTACGGCAGCTCCGCCAGCAGCACCTCGGCCGTGCGCCGCACCACGTGCTCCAGCCGCACCACGGCCGGACCCGTGACCGCGGCCGGCTCGGCCAGGATCGCGAACAGCCCGTCCAGCGCCCGGCCGACCGCGAGCCGCAGCAGTTCCTCCTTGCCGCGGACGTGGTGGTAGATCGAGGACTTGGAGATCCCCGCGGCCCGCGAGAGGTCCTCCATCGAGGTGCCGTCGTACCCGCGCTCGTTGAACACGTCGACGGTCACGGCGAGCAGCGACTCGACGGTGTAGGCGGGACGCGTGGTGTGATCGGCCATCCCCCGAGTATCCCCGGCCCCACCCGGCCCCACGCGATCGGGTCTCCGCCCGGCCGCAGCCGCCTCGTTGGTCCGCACCAGGAGGATGGGCACAGGCCCCTAGCGCCTGGCGCCCACCTCCCGCCTGCCTGGCGGCGCCGGGGCACGCGCCTCACCGCGTTGTCGTCGGTCGCCCGATGCTCCGCATCGCCTCCCTCCTCCGCCTTGCGATCCACGCACCCCAACGCCGCCAGGCGCCCTTCGGGCACGACGGGAGGTGGGCGCCAGGCCCTAGAATCTCCGGACGATCGTCCACGGCCAGCAGGGTGGGTCCAGTCCGATGACCGCAATACCGGCAGTCGAGTCCGACGTGCCAGAACAGCGCAACGACGAACCGGCCGCACCCGCCGCCGGCTGGCAGGGACGCGCCCGCGCCCTGGCCGTCCGTTTCGGGCCCGCCGTGTGGTGCTACGCGGTGCTCAAGCTGATCGGCTTCACCGTCTTCATGAAGCTGCTGTCGTTCTCCGGGGAGTACGCCAGGAAGCACCCCCGCTTCGGCGGCGGTGCCAACCCCTGGGACGTCCTCGCCAGCTGGGACGGCTGGTGGTACCAGCAGGTGGCGCAGTTCGGCTACCACCCGGCGCTGGTGCCGGTCCCCGGCGGCCAGGTCGGCTTCAGCATCGAGCAGAACTCGGCCGCGTTCTTCCCGCTCTACCCGGGCCTGATGCGGCTGACCTCGGACGTCACCGGCCTCGGCCTGTACGGCGCCGGGATGCTGGTGTCGGTGCTCGCCTCGCTGTTCGCCGCCGCCGGCATCTACGCCGTGGTGGACCGGCTGGCCGGCCCCCGCGCGGGCGTGATCGCGGCGGGCATCTGGGCCGTCGCCCCCGGCTCCGGCGCCGAGTGGGCGCTCTACTCGGACTCGACGTTCGTCGCCCTGGCCGCCTGGGCCTGCTACTGCGTGATGACCAGGCAGTGGGTCGCGGCCGGCGTGATCACCCTGTTCGCCGGCCTCAACCGCCCGACCGCGGCCGCCCTGATCGGCGCCGTCGGCCTGGCCGCGCTGGTCGAGCTGTGGCGGCGGGAGAGCGGTGTGCTGCGCCCGCTGGCCGCGATGCTGCTCGCCCCGCTCGGCCTGCTCGGCTACGTCGGCTGGGTGGGGTGGCGGACCGGCGAGTGGGGCGGTTACTTCCGCCTCCAGCACGACGCCTGGCTGCACTACTTCGACTGGGGCCAGGGCACCTTCCACGCGATCCGCGGCGTGATGCTCGGCCGCAACGACTACCCGTTCGCCTTCGCCCTGCCGGACCTCTTCGCGACCCTGATCGTGCTGACCCTGCCGGCCCTGATCGTGCTGCTGGTCCGGCTGCGCCCGCCGCTGGTGCTCACCGCCTACACCCTCGCCACGATCGTCTCGGTACTCGGCAGCCTGGGCATCTTCGGGAACGTCTCGCGCTACCTGCTGCCCGCGTTCCCGCTGTTCATCGCGCTCGCCATCGGCATGCGCAAGCTGAGCTGGCCGGTGCTGGCGACGGTGCTGGGCACCGCGGCGGCGGCGTCCGGCTGGTACGCCGGGTACGTCATCTTCGAGCTCGGCGTGCCGTAG
Organism: Kitasatospora sp. NPDC059722; assembly: GCF_042733235.1. Taxonomy (NCBI): domain Bacteria; kingdom Bacillati; phylum Actinomycetota; class Actinomycetes; order Kitasatosporales; family Streptomycetaceae; genus Kitasatospora; species Kitasatospora sp. NPDC059722. Next base: position 27,174 of record NZ_JBHWGD010000026.1, on the reverse strand, counting down.
ACCGCCCGTCCTCCCCACTTCCGGGGGCGCGTCCGCCACGGACGCGCCCCCGTTCTCTTCTCCGGAACCAAATCCCTTCCCCCTCTTGAGCCGACCGATCGTTCGGTTACTCTGTGACGTGTCCCGTCTTCCTCCCCGAGGCTCTCTGAGGAGCGAACAGATGTCCGCGGTCACCCACCCCCTCGTCAGCGAGCTGGTCGCGCGCCACCAGGCCACCCTGGACGCCGCGCTCGACGCCGCCGCCAAGCGCGACTACTGGTCGCCCTACCCCGAGTTCCCGAAGGCGTACGGCGAGAGCGGCCCCGCGGACGGCAAGGCGGCGTTCGACGCGCTGCTCGGCGCCCCGTTCGCCCTCGACGGCCACCCCACCGACGGCGACCTGGTGGGCGGCGAGACCTCCCCGTACGGCGTGGAGCTGGGCATCACCTACCCGCACGCCGGGCCGGACGCGCTGATCGCCGCGCTGAGCGCCGCCCGCCCCGCCTGGGCCGCCGCGAGCCCGCTGGAGCGCGCTGCCGTCTGCATGGAGATCCTGCAGCGGATCAACGCCCGCTCGCACGAGTTCGCCCAGGCCGTCATGCACACCACCGGCCAGGCCTACGGCATGGCCTTCCAGGCCGGCGGCCCGCACGCCCAGGACCGCGGCCTGGAGGCCGTCGCCTACGCGTACGCCGAGCAGACCCGGCTGCCCCGGCAGGCCGGCTGGACCAAGCCCCAGGGCAAGCGCGACCCGCTGGTGATGAGCAAGGAGTTCACCGTCGTCCCGCGCGGCCTCGCGCTGCTGATCGGCTGCAACACCTTCCCCACCTGGAACGGCTACCCCGGCCTGTTCGCCTCGCTGGCCACCGGCAACCCGGTGCTCGTCAAGCCGCACCCGCGGGCCGTCCTGCCGCTCGCGCTGACCGTCGCGATCGCCCGCGAGGTGCTCGCCGAGGCCGGCTACGACGCGAACCTGGTCTGCCTGGCCGCCGAGCACGAGGGCGGCACCGTCGCCAAGGACCTCGCCGTCCGCCCCGAGATCCGGATGATCGACTACACCGGCTCCACCGCCTTCGGCGACTGGCTGGAGGAGCACGCCAGGCAGGCCCTGGTCTACACCGAGAAGGCCGGCGTCAACGCCGTCGTCATCGACTCCACCGACGACTACAAGGGCATGCTCGGCAACCTGGCCTTCGCGCTCTCGCTCTACAGCGGCCAGATGTGCACCACCCCGCAGAACCTGCTGATCCCGCGCGGCGGCATCGGCACCGACCAGGGCGACAAGTCCTTCGACCAGGTCGTCGCCGACCTCGCCGGCGCGATCGAGGGCCTGCTGTCCGACGACGCCCGCGCCGCCGCCGTCCTCGGCGCCGTCGTCAACCCCGGCGTGCTCCAGCGCTCGGCCGCCGCGGCCGGCGGCGAGTACGGCGAACTCGTCCTCGCCCCGCGCGCGGTCGTCTGCGCCGAGTTCCCCGGCGCGACCGTGCGCACCCCCGCCCTGGTCAAGCTCGACGCCGACAAGCCGGACGACCGCGCGGTCTTCCGCAGCGAGTGCTTCGGCCCGGTCTCCTTCGCCGTCGCCGTCGAGTCCACCGCCGCCGCGGTCGAGCTGCTGCGCACCACCGTCCGCGAGAAGGGCGCGATGACGGCCACCGGCTACACCACCTCCCCCGAGGTCGAGGCCCTGCTGGTGGAGGCCGTGCTGGACGCCGGCGTCTCGCTCTCGCTCAACCTGACCGGCGGCGTCTTCCCCAACCAGACCGCCGCCTTCTCCGACCTGCACGGCACCGGCGCCAACCCGGCCGCCAACGCCGCCTACTGCGACGGCGCGTTCGTCGCCAACCGGTTCCGCACGGTGGAGATCCGCCGGCAGGGCTGAGCCTTCCGGCACGTCACCGGGCCCCGGCGGTTCACACCCCGCGCCCGGGCCGGGGGATGATGGAGGCTGGAGGGACGCCGAACGACGCGTCCAACCGCCCTCCGACCACCGGGAGCTGACACATGACCGCGAAGCAGACCGTCACCGACGTCCTGATCGTCGGCGCCGGACCGACCGGCCTGCTGCTGGCCGGCGACCTCGCCGCCGCCGGCCTCGCCGTCACCCTCCTGGAGAAGCGCGGCGCCGAGTCCAACCTCACCCGGGCCTTCGCCGTGCACGCCCGCACGCTCGAGATGCTCGACGCCCGCGGCCTCGCCGACGACCTCATCGCCACCGGCCGGCCGCTCACCTCGCTGAAGATGTTCAACCGCTTCGGCGTCGAGCTCGGCAACCTGCCGACCCGCTTCCCGTTCGTCCTGATCACCCCGCAGTACAACGTCGAACGGCTGCTGCACGAGCGCGCGGTCGGGGCCGGCGCGACGATCGTACGCGGCAGCGAGGTCACCGGCCTGCGGCAGGACGCCGAGGGCGTCACGCTGGAGACCGCCGACGGCACCACCCACCGCGCCCGCTACGCGGTCGGCACCGACGGCGTCCGCTCCACCGTCCGCGAGCTGCTCGGCGTCCCGTACCCCGGCGAGTCCGTGGTCGACTCCGTCCTGCTCGCCGACGTCCGGCTGGAGCGCGAGCCCGAGAACACCATCACCGTCGGCGCCGGCAGCGCGGGCTTCGCCTTCCTCGCCCCCTTCGGCGACGGCTACCACCGCGTCATCGCCTGGGACCGCACCGAGCGCGTCCCGGACGGCACCACCCCCTCGCTGGAGCGGATCGCCGCCATCACCGAGGCCGCCATCGGCGAGGACTTCGGCATGCACGAGGCCCGCTGGGCCTCCACCTTCCACAGCGACGAGCGCCAGGTGCCCAACTACCGCTCCGGCCGGGTCTTCCTGGCCGGCGACGCCGCGCACTGCCACTCGCCGGCCGGCGGCCAGGGCATGAACACCGGCCTCCAGGACGCCGCCAACCTCTCCTGGAAGCTCGCCGCCGTGCTGCGCGGCCACGCCACCGACGCGCTGCTCGACAGCTACCAGACCGAGCGCCACCCGGTCGGGAAGATGGTCCTGCGCACCTCCGGCGCCCTGATCCGGCTCGCCCTCGCCGAGTCCGCGCCCACCCGCGCCCTGCGCGGCGCGCTCACCGCGCTCGGCGGCCACCTCGACCCGGTCACCGAGCGCGGCGCCCGGCTGGTCTCCGGGATCGACATCGCCTACCCCGCCCCGAAGGACGCCCACCCGCTGGTCGGCAAGCGCGTCCCCGACCTGCGGCTGACCGCGATCGAGAAGCCCCGCGACGACGAGCCCGCCGCACCCGAGCGGCTCTACGAGGCGCTGCGCGCCGGGAAGTTCGTCCTGGTCAGCAACGACGTCCAGAGCGCCGCCGCCCCCTGGGCCGGCCGGCTCGTCACCACCGCCCCCGCCGACCCGCACGGCAAGCTGCGCGACACCGTCCTGCTGATCCGCCCCGACGGCTACGCCGCCTGGGCCGCCGTCGACCCGGGCCACCGCGACGTCACCGAGGCCCTCACCGCCCACCTCGGCGCCCCGACGACGAACTGAGGACCCTTCGTTCTCCCGCGCCCCGTGCAGGGCGCGGGAGAACGCCGCGCTAGCCCTTCGCCTTCACGTAGTGCCGGGCCGCCTTCGCCCGGTTCCCGCACACGGCCATCCGGCACCACCGCCGCCGCCCGTTCTGCGACGCGTCGAAGAAGTGCAGGATGCAGGCGTCGTGCGCACACTGCCGCACCCGGTGCGCCCCCTGCGCGACCAGCCCGAGGAAGTCGTCCACCGCGAGCCAGGCCGCCAGCCACTGCGGCTCGTCGACCTCGATCCGGTCCTCCGCGCCGCCCGCGCCGGCCGTCCGCCGGATCCGTCCGTGGGCGAGCACCTCGTCCAGCCCGGCCCGCGCGGCCCCGCCCAACTCCCCGTTCTCACCGAGCGACCGCACCGCGGCCCCAAGCACCTCACGGGCCCTGAGCACCGCGGCCAGCCCGGCGGCGTCGGCCTCGCAGCGCTCGCCCAGCCCGGCGGAGGAGAGCCAGATCCCGTACCCGTCGGGCTCGCCGAGCAGGTCGTTGAGGGGGGTGCCGGCCCAGCGCGTGTTGAGCAGGTCGAGCGCCAGCGGCTCGCCGATCAGCGGGCGGGGGTCCCTCGGGTCCGCCTTCACGTCAGTCATCGTTCTCCCTCGGCTCCACGCGATTCTACGGCCGTCCCGGAAGCCCCAACTGGTGTGGACCACCGCCGAATTTCCGATCATTCACTGTATGAAACACCTGCCGTTCCGCCGTTCCACACTTGACTGTTTTTTAGCAACGAATTGCCTGACCATGAGCCAATCCCCGGAGTTGTTCTGTCATGTTCTAGCCAGCGTTCTACCCCAGAGCGTCAAGTGCCCCTTGCCGGACCCCACATCCGGCCAGAGGAGGATCCGTTGCGCCCCCGCACCCTCGCCCTCGCGGCCGCCATAGCCGTGCTGCCGCTGACCGCCGTCTCGCTCGGCGTCACGACCGCGCAGGCCGCGTCCACCCCCCACGCCGCTCCCCGCATCGAGCTGCCGAACACCGTGAACCCCGCGGTGGCCCACTCGGAGAAGAAGGGCGACGTGCCCGCCGAGCAGCAGATCTCGGTCGCCGTCAGCCTGAAGCTCCGCAACGCCGACGAGCTGGAGCGCTTCCTCGCGGCGGTCACCACCCCGGGCACCCCGGAGTACGGCCACTACCTGACGCCGGAGCAGTTCAACCAGCGGTTCGGCCCGACCCAGGCCGCCGTCGACCAGGTCAAGGCCTACCTCGCCGGCCAGGGCCTGACGGTCACCGAGGTGAGCGCCAACCGCCAGGTCGTCAGCGCCCGCGGTACCAACGACCAGGTCTCGCAGGCCTTCGGCACCCACGAGAGCTCCTACGTCGACCCGCAGCTGCAGCGCGCGTTCTACGCGAACGACGCGGCCGCCTCCGTCCCGGCCGACCTCGCCGACGTCGTCCAGGGCGTGCACGGCCTGGACAACCACGCGGTCCGCAAGAACCGCCTGGCGACCCCGCACGCCGTCACCCCGAACGCGGCCTCGGCCACCCCGAACGGCGTGGGCCCGGCCCAGTACGACGGCGCCTACAACCTGGACAAGACCGGCGCCGACGGCACCGGCGTCACCGTCGCCCTCTGGGAGTTCGACGGCTACACGTCCTCGGACCTGACCACCTACGACAGCCAGTACGGCCTCTCCGGCCCGGCCGTCTCCACGGTCTCGGTCGACGGCGCCAACTACGACTCCGCCCCCGGCCAGGGCCAGGGCGAGGTCGAGCTGGACAGCGAGATCGTCCGCGGTGCCGCCCCCAAGGCGACCCAGCTGGTCTACGAGGCCCCGAACTCGGACCAGGGCGAGATCGACATGGCCAACAAGATCGTGGCCGACAACAAGGCCTCGGTCATCTCGATCTCCTGGGGCTCCTGCGAGCCGGACACCACGGCCGCCTCGATGACCGCCGTCGACAACGCCTTCAAGCAGGCCGCCGCGCAGGGCATCTCGATCTTCTCCGCCTCCGGTGACGACGGCTCGCGCGACTGCACCCGCTCGACCAGCGGCTCGACCGTCAAGGCCGTCGACTTCCCGGCCTCCAGCCCGCACCAGACCGGTGTCGGCGGCACCAACCTCAAGGTCTCCGGCAACGCCTACTCCTCGGAGAGCGCCTGGAGCACCGCCGGCGGCGGCGTGTCCACCGTCTTCAGCAAGCCGACCTGGCAGACCGGCACCGGCGTCAACGGCACCATGCGCACCGTCCCGGACGTCGCCTCCAACGCCGACCCGGCGAGCGGCTTCGCGATCTACACCGCCGGCGCCTGGCAGGTCTACGGCGGCACCAGCGCGGCCGCCCCGCTGTGGTCCGGCTACGCCGCCCAGTTCAACCAGAAGGCCAAGGCGGCCGGGCAGTCCGCCCTCGGTGAGGCCAGCCCGCGCCTGTACGCCGTCGCCAACAGCAGCAGCTACGGCAGCACGTTCCACGACGTGAAGACCGGCTCGAACCAGGACTTCCCGGCCAAGACCGGCTACGACCAGGTCACCGGCTGGGGCTCCCCGGTCGCGGACGCCCTGACCACCGCCCTGCTCGGCGGCGGCGGCACCCCGACCCCGCCCCCGACCGGCGGCTGCACCGCGGCCCAGCTGATCGGCAACGGCGGCTTCGAGTCCGGCACCGCGGCCCCGTGGACGACGTCGAGCGGCGTGGTCGACAACAGCAGCTCGCAGCCGGCCCACGGCGGCAGCTGGAAGGCCTGGCTGGACGGCTACGGCAGCTCGCACACCGACACCCTGTCGCAGACCGTCTCGATCCCGGCCGGCTGCACGTCCGCGTCGCTGACGTTCTGGCTGCACATCGACACCGCCGAGAGCGGCAGCACCGCGTACGACACGCTGACCCTGCAGGCCAACTCGACCACGCTGAAGACCTGGTCCAACGTGGACGCGGCCGCCGGCTACGTGCAGCGCACCGTCGACCTGACCTCCTTCGCCGGCCAGACCGTGACCCTCAAGTTCACCGGCACCGAGGACGGCTCGAACCAGACCAGCTTCGTGATCGACGACGTCGCCCTGAACGTCGGCTGATCACCTTCTGGTAACCGAGACCCCGCCGGGGCGGCGCCGTCAGGGCCCGCCCCGGCGGTGTGTTATACGTCACCACCTGGGACGATGCGTGTTTCCGCAATGTTTCAAGATCGCTAACCCTGCGGTTCACCTCCCGTGACCACTGTCATACGCACGACGGATGACGTAGCCTCTCGACCGTGCATAGGGTTCCCCAAAGCTCGGTGAAGCCGCTGGCGGCGCGCCCCGGCGCCGACCCGGTCCCGCCGAACTCACCTGGTGGGGAGGGTTACCGCATGGCCGCACAGCAGCCCCAGGACGCCGCGCGACTCCGGCTGGTCGAAGAGCGCCCGGAGCGCACCGGCCCGCCCGTACTCGCGCCCGCGCCGGTACCGGCGGCCCTGCCGCCCGCCGGATCGCCGGCCGCCGGCCGGCCCGCCACCGCGGGCGGCTTCGCGGACACCCTGCACCTGGCGATCGAGGCCAGCGGCCTCAGCCTGGACCGGATCCGGGCGGCGCTCACCCAACGCGGCGTCAGGGTCAGCGTCACGACGCTGAGTTACTGGCGGCGCGGCCGCAGCCAGCCCGAGCGGGCCAGCTCGCTGCGCGCCGTCCACCTGCTGGAGGAACTGCTCGGCCTGCCGCACAGCTCGCTGTCCTCGCTGCTCGGCCCGCCGCGCCCGCGCGGCCGCTGGGCCGCCGCCGCCAACACCTGCCACCTCGGGCTGGAGGACGTCTGGCCCGGCGAGCAGGAGATCGCCGACATCTTCGCCGAGCTGGACGCCCCGCCGGCCGGCGAGCTGGAGCGGCTGAGCATCCACGACTCGTACTACGTCGACGCCCATCGCCGCGGCAACCTGCTGCGGATGCGCCAGGTGGTCCGCGCCACCGTCGCCGGCGTCGGCCGCTGCCTGGTCGTGCACAAGGCCGACGAGGAGGCCACCGGCTGCCCCGAGATCACCTCGGTCCGGCACGGCCGGCTCGGCCGCGTCCGCCGCCGCCCGGAGGCCGGGCTGACCGTCGGCGAGATCATGCTGGACCGCCCGCTCGGCCTGGGCGACAGCACGGTCTTCGAGTACGAGGTGGAGATCCCGCCGGGCGGCCCGACGCTGGAGTACAGCCGCCGCTTCGCGACCCAGGTGCGCGAGTACGTGCTCCAGGTCCACTTCGACCCCGCGGCCGTCCCGGTGCACTGCGAGCGGTACGACCGCGACCCGGGCGAGGACGTCGACAGCCGCCGCGAGCAGCTGTGGATCGGCGCCTCCGCGAGCGCCCACGTGCTCTCCCCGGACCAGCAGCCGGGCCACATCGGCATCCGGTGGGAGTGGGAGTAGCCGCCGCGCGGCTCCCCACTCCCACTCCCGTCCCCCCTTCCCGCTCAGTCGCGCCCTCGCGCCCTCACACCGCCGCGCCCTCATGCCGCCACCACCTAACCCCTGCATGCCCTGATACTGGTTGACGCTCCATCACCTAACCACTAACTTCATGAGTACCGGTTAGGCACGAGCCCCTCCGGACCACCCAGCCACGGGAGCGTCCAGGCATGTCCAGCCCCGCCCTGATCCACACCCTGAAGACCGGCCACGTCGGCCTCAACGTCACCGACCTGGAGCGCTCGATCGCGTTCTACCGCGCCGTCCTCGGCGTCCAGGTGACGCACGAGGGCACCGACGCCGAGCGCCGCTACGCCCTGATGGGCCGCGACGGCCGCCTGGTGGTCACCCTCTGGCAACAGAGCACCGGCACCTTCGCCACCGCCTCCCCCGGCCTGCACCACCTGTCCTTCGAGGTCGAGAGCCTCGACGAGGTCCGCGCCACCGAGCACCGACTGCGCGAGCTCGGCGCCGAGTTCGCGTACGACGGGGTCGTGCCGCACGGCGAGGGCTCGGACTCCGGCGGCATCTTCTTCACCGACCCCGACGGCATCCGGCTGGAGATCTACGCCCGCGCCGGAGTCGCCGCGACGGGCGCCACAGCGCCCACGGCGGACGCCCCGACCTGCGGCTTCTTCTAGGCCGGAGGCCGCCGTGACCACCCCCGTCACGCCCTACCACCCCGGCGAGCTCGCCGCCCAGGCGCTGGCCGGCGTGCGGGAGCGCGCCGACCACGCCGGCCGGGCGATCCGCGGCACCATCCCGCCGGTCGCCGCCCGCTTCCTCACCGAGCGCCGGACGCTCGTGGTCGGCGCCGCCGACCCGGACGGCCGGGTCTGGGCCACCCAGCTCGCCGGTGCCCCGGGCTTCCTCCAGGCCGGCGACGAGCGGACCATGACGGTCGCCGCCCGCCCCGCCGGGGACGACCCGCTGGCCGCCGCCCTGGCCGGCCCGGCCCGGGTCGGCACCATCGCCCTCGACCCGGCCGGGCGGCGCCGGATGCGGCTCAACGGCCGCTCGGTGCCGGACCGCCGGGACGGCCTGGTGATCACCGCCGACCAGGTCGTCTCCAACTGCCCGAAGTACATCCAGCGCCGCACCCCGCTCGACCGCCCGTCCGCCGGCGCCCCGCGCGCCGTGTCCGCCGGGCCGGCGCTCTCCACCGCGCAGCGGCTGACCGCCGCCACCACCGACACGTTCTTCGTCGCCACCGTCGGCCCGGACGGCGGCGTGGACGCGTCCCACCGGGGCGGCTTCCCCGGCTTCCTGCGGGCCGCGGCCCCCGACCGGCTGGTCTGGCCGGAGTACCAGGGCAACAGCATGTTCATGACGCTCGGGAACCTGGAGCTCGACCCGCGGGCCGGCCTCCTCCTGCCCGACTGGGAGACCGGCGGCGCCCTGCTCGTCACCGGCGAGGCCCGCACCGACTGGTCCCCCGGGGCCCGCGCGGGCGTGCCCGGCGCCCAGCGGATGGTCGAACTGGCCGTCACCGGCGTCGTCGAACTCGCCGACGCCACCCCGCTGGCCTGGACCGACCCCGAGTACTCCCCGGCCAACCCGCACCCCGTCGACTGACCCGCCGACTGATCCCGCCGACCGGCCGAGCCACCGTCAGCTCCGGTGCCGGCACTACCGTCTCCCCTCCACCCCCGCCACGCCCGGGCCGCCGAACGGCCGTCACCCGCGCGGCCCAGCCCGCCGCGCCGCGGCCCGCCCGCTTTGGGACCTTGGTCCCGGTACCACGCGGAACCGGCCCGGGAAGGTCAGTCCTGCCACACCGTCAGACCGACCAGGAAGAGGTGGACCATGACCGGCGCCGACCCGTCCCCGCTGCTGGAGTTCGTCGAGGTCGAACCCGGCGACGACTGCATATGCGGGGGCTGCAACGCCCGCCGCCGCGCCCGGCTGCACGCCGCCCCGGTGCACGAGGGCGGGCACGCCGCGGCCCGCAGCGTCCGCCGCCGGGCGGCGGTCCTGGTGGCCGCCGTCGGCACCGCGATGGGCGGCGGCGCGGCCGCGGCGACGGCGGCGGTCGCCGCCCCCGCGCCCAACCCGGGCGGCGGCAGCAGCGCCACCCCGCAGAACCCGCAGGGCGAGGTCAGCAGCCTCTACGGCGAGGACGACGGCGGCACCGACACCACCCCGCGCACCTCCGCCCAACCGGTGACGAGGGCCCGGATCATCCAGCGCGCGCAGAGCTGGGTCGACCAGCGGGTGCCGTACGGCATGGGCCGCTACTGGTCGGACGGCTACCGGCAGGACTGCTCCGGCTTCGTCTCGATGGCCTGGGGCCTGGACGGCAGCCAGACCACCTGGACCCTGCCGAACTTCGCCGAGCGGATCGGCAAGGCCGACCTCCAGCCCGGCGACGTCCTGATCTACAACAACCCGGCCAACCCGCAGGCCGGTTCGCACGCGACGATCTTCGGCGGCTGGACCGACTCCACCCGCACCCGCTACGTCGCCTACGAGCAGACCGCCCCCGGCACGACGAAGCGCAGCACGCCGTACGCGTACTGGAACAACCCCGGCTCGTACGTCCCGTACCGCTACACCGGCCTCTCCGGCGCCGGCAACGACGGCACCCCCTCGACGGCCTTCCCCGGCGCCGACAAGTTCGGCCCCGGCGCGAACAACGCGTACGTCACCGAGCTCGGCCGGATGCTCGTGCAGCGCGGTGGCACCCGGTTCTACTCCGAGGGCCCGGGCCCGCAGTGGGGCGAGGCCGACCGCAAGGCCACCGAGGCCTTCCAGCTCGCCCAGGGCTGGCGCGGCGGCGAGGCCGACGGCATCCCGGGCAAGGACACCTGGGACTACCTGGTCAACGGCAAGGGCCGGAGCATCGACGCCGGCGCCCCACTGCCACCCCCGCCCCCGCCCGCGAGCGGCGCACCCGCGTACCCGGGCGCCGACCGGTTCGGGCCCGGCGCGAACAACGACTCCGTCCGTCAGCTCGGCGAGCAGCTCGTCCGCAAGGGCTTCGGCGGCGCCTACACCGTCGGCCCCGGCCCGCAGTGGGGCGAGGGCGACCGCGCCAACGTCCAGTCCTTCCAGCAGGCCGAGGGCTGGAGCGGCACCGACGCCGACGGCTACCCGGGCCCGGAGACGTGGCGGCGGCTGTTCTCCTGACGCCCCGGCGCCCGCCCGCTCAGCCGCGGCCGGGCGGGCGCCCCGACATCCAGTGGAAGAGCCCCATCGCGACGCTCGTCGCGAGGTTGAAGCTGGACACCCCCGGCTGCATCGGCACCGCGACCAGGTGGTCCGCACGCGCCTTGAGCTCCGCCGAGACGCCGTGCCGCTCGGTGCCGAACGCCAGCAGCGCGTCGTCCGGGAACGCCAGCGTGCGGATGTCCACGCCCTCGGGGTCCAGCACGTAGAGCGGCCCGGCGGGCAGCTCCGGCAGGGCCAGCCGCTCGACCGCGGTCGCGAAGTGCAGGCCCGCGCTGCCGCGCACGACGGTCGGGTGCCAGGGGTCGAGGTCGCCGGTGGTGACGACCCCGGTGGCGCCGAAGCCCGCCGCGAGCCGGATCACCGCGCCGACGTTGCCCAGGTTGCGCGGGTTCTCCAGCAGCACGACCGGCGCGCGGCGGGGCCGGTGCCCGAGCGCGGCCCGGTTCGCCCCGGCGGACGGCCGCACCGCCAGCGCGATCACCCCGGTCGGGTGCAGCCGGGGCGCCAGCGTTCGCAGCGCGGTCTCCGGCACCTCCACCGCGAGGCCGGCCAGCGCCGGCCCGACGTCCTCGGCCAGCTCGGCGGCGAGCGCCAGCAGCGCGGCCCGGTCCGCGGTCAGCACCTGCCGGACCTCCCCGCCGAAGCGCAGCGCGTGCTTCAGCGGGTGGAACCCGTCCAGCAGGACCGTCCCCGGCTCCCGCTCCACCGCCCGCCAGCCGCGCACCACGTCGTCCACACCGTTCATGCCGTTCATGGCGTTCATGCTTCCACCCCGCCGTCCGCGGGCTCACCGCCACCCGCGTCCACCCCCCGAACGTCCTCCCGCCCCCGCAAAGCCCGCTCCAGCTCCTTCAACGCCTGCATCAGCAACCGCACCCCCGCCCACAGCACATCCCGCTGCACCCCCTCCGGCACCTCCGCCAGCCGCTTCTCCAACTGCGCCTGCGCCCCCCGCACCGCCCCGAAGTCCACCGGCCGCCCGGTCAGCAGCGCCCCCGCCGCGAGCGCCGTCCCGAGCCTCAGCTCCTCGGCGAACCCGGCCGCCCCCGGCACCGGCTCGGCGTCGCCGGCCGGCAGGTGGGCCTCCAGCAGGACGGCCGCCCGCCCGAGGCGTCCGACCGCGGCCCTGGCCCGGTCGATCCGGCGCCGGCTCACCCCGGGCAGTCCGGACGCGTGCCGTCCCGGTTCGGCGTCGGCCCGTTCCATCGCCTGGAGCAGTTCGGAGCGCGCCTCCCGGGAGTCCAGCAGCGTCGTCCGCACGTCCCGTCCGCGCGGCGCCGCCGGGTCCTCGTAGCCGTCGATCACCGCCGCCGCGTACCGCCCGGCCGCGGCCAGCCACTCGGCGAGCCGCTCGCCGAGCCGGGCGGTCTGCCAGGTCGGGAAGAGCGCGTACGTGACGAGCGCGACGGATCCGCCGAGCAGGGTCAGCCCGACCCGTTCGAAGGCGGTCGTCAGCGGGTCGCCCGGCTGCAGTCCGAGCAGGAAGACGACGTACGACGAGATGCCGACGGTCATCAGCGCGTACCCGGTCCGCAGCGTCAGGTAGGCCCCGCCGATGCAGAGCACCGCCAGCGCCGCGAGCACCCACTCGCCCGGGTGCGCCAGCTGGACCACGAGGGTCGAGACGGCGACCCCGACGACCGTCCCGGCGAGCCGGGCGACGCCCCGGCTGTAGGTCTGGGCGAAGTCGGGCCGCATGACCATCGCGGCGGTCATCGGCGCCCAGTGGCCGTGCTCGAAGCCGGCGGCCCGCGCCAGCAGGTACGCGGCCGTGACGACCCCGGTGAGCCGGACGGCGTGCTGGAACACCGCCGATCGCGGCCGGACCTGCCGCCGCACCGCCCGCAGCGCGGCGGGCAGCATCCGGAACAGCGGCGGCTTGTGCAGGGCGCCGCCGGCACCGACGACGGGCACCGTGACGGTGTCCACGTCGCCGCGGTCCAGCGTGTCGGCGGCCTTGCGCAGCAGCCCGCCGAGCCGCCGGGCCGAGCGCTTGGCCGCACCCCGCAGCCGCCCGTCCGCCTCGGGTGCGGCCAGCGGGACGGGTGCGGCGAGCGCGTAGACGGGCGCGGTGCGGGGGAGGCGGACGGGATCACCGGTCCTGATGGCCCGGGCGAGGGCGTCCATGGCCTCGGCGGACGCGGCGAGGACCTCCCGGGCGCGGTCGCGCTGTGGCCCTTCCGCCGGCGCGCCGACCTTGGGGTCGGCGAGCGCGGCGAGGGTGGGGCGGATGCGTTCGGCGATGCCGCGCAGGCCGCGCAGTTCGGGCGGCCGGTGGCGGTCCTGCCAGGGGGTGAGGGCGGCGGCGTGCCGGGCGGTCATGAACGGCGCGGGGTCGACGTGCGCGGTCGGGTCCTGTCGCAACCGCCGTGCGTAGTCGCCCAGTTCGGCGTAGGTGTCGGCGAGTGCCGCCCGCTGGGCGGTCCAACTGCCGATCGGCCACAGGGTGATGACGGCGGCCTGGACGACGCCGCCGAGGGCCGCGACGAGTCCGTGGCCGAGCGCGGCGAGCACGCCGACCGGGAGCTGGACGACGATCAGCATCACCGAGACGGTGTTGGCCGCGACCACCCCGGCGGTCGGCCCGATCGCCCAGGCGAGTCCGGCGGCGAAGGCCCACACCGCGAGCAGCGCCGGGAACAGCCCGACGACGCCGACGGCCAGGTACCCGAGGAAGGTGCTGGTGCCGAGCCCGATCCCGGCGGCGACGGCGAGGCTGGCCCGGGGCCGGAAGCTGCGCTGGAAGGTGGCCGTCCCGGCGATGAACGCGCCCATCGCGGCCGAGGTCGCGAGCGAGGGCCCGCCGAGCGCGAGGGTCGGGAACAGCACGAGCCCCACGGCGACGGCCCCGCGCGCCGCCCGTTTGGGGTCGGTCAGCGCCCGGTCGAGGGTGAGTCCGGTCCGCGCGGTGTCACGTAGCGCGGCGAACCAGGACATAGCGCCATCCTAGAGCGGCTCGTCCGCTCCCACCGGCTCTCGCTCCCGCTCCCGCGGGACCGCACCGCCCCGCCGGACCGGCCGCACCCGCCGCACCTGCCGCTCCGCCCAGAGCAACGCCCCGGTCGGCAGGAACACCGCGTCCGCCGCGACCATCGCGAGCGAGAACACCGGAAGCCCGAGCACCACCGCGATCCCGAGGTGCTCGGCCATCATGATCGCCAGCAGGACGTTCTTGACCCGCCGGTCGAGCAGCGTGAACGGGAACGCGACCTGCACGATCACCGTGCCGTAGGAGATCAGGAACACCGGCACCAGCGCCGAGCCGACCAGCGCGGACAGCGCCGGCCAGGGCGCGAAGTAGTCCAGGTGGAGCGGGTAGTACAGCGCGGTGCCGTCCTGCCAGCGCGTGCCCTGCACCTTGTACCAGCCGGCCGTCGCGTAGATCAGCACCACCTCGGCGGCGATCACCAGCATCGCGCAGTTGTGCACCGTGTTCGCGAGCCCGTCGAGCACCGCCCGCACCTCGCCGTCCGGCCGCAGCCGGCCGAGCGCCCACCAGAGCCCGGCCACCGCCCAGAGCCCCCAGAACAGCGGTGCCCACCCGAGGTACGGGAACGCGGCGGAGGTCCAGGTCAGGCTGTCCCCGGAGAAGCCACCGAGCTGACAGACCGCCAGCACGGCCCCGAGGACGGCCCAGAGCACGACGCCGCCCCACCCGGGACGGCCCCGCCGGGCGTCGAGCGACCACACCTCGGCGCAGCGGGTGAAGACCAGGTAGACGGCCATCAGGTGGACGACGTTGTCGCCGCCGTCGCCGAGGAAGACGTCCCGGTTCTGCAGCGACAGCACGGTGACCAGGAAGAGCACCGTACTCGCCCGGGTCCGCCAGCCGAGCACCACGGCGAGGGCGGCGAGCACCGCCAGGTGGTAGACCGCCTCGAACCAGAGCCGCCCGTCGAACCAGGGCAGCACGGTGAAGGCCCCGTTGTCGGCGAGGAGCTGCCGGGCGAGGTCCAGGGACCAGGGCGACCGGTCGCCGTACAGCACCCGCCGGTTCGGCCACTCGCGCAGCAGGTAGGCGAGCCAGACCAGCCCGAAGCCGATCCGCACCACGGCCGCCTGGTGGCGGCCGAGCACCCGCCCGGTGAACGCCTCCAGCGCCCGGCCGACGCGTGCGAGCGGACCCGGGGCCGGCGCGGGCACGGACTCGGGTGCTGACACGGCAACGACCTGCTGCCCGCCCTGGCGCGGGATCCCGTCCAACCGCGGCTGTTCGACACCGGGCGGCGAGACCTCCCGCGGCGAGACCCCCGACGAGACCCCCGACGGCGAGACCTCCGGCTGCGACACCTCGTTCACCCGAGCCCCCGGAAGTCCGCGTCGTCCACCGGCCACCAGGGCAGCTCCCGCGTCTTCGGCTCGGGCGGCGGGGCCTCCCCGCTCCAGGACGGCGGCGGGACGGTCGCCGAGGTCACCCGGAACTGGATCTCCAGGATCCGCTCGCCGTCCACGCTCCGGCCGATCCGCTGGAGCGCTATGCGCTTCAGGTACTCCTCGGCGAGCTTGCCCCGGCTGTTGGTCAGCGTCTCGTCCTGCGGGTTGTGCGAGCCGTCGTAGAAGTCCCAGGCCCGCCGCAGCAGGTTCTGGTCGACGTGGCTGGGCGCCGGGTTGCCCCTTATCGCGGCGATGTCCCGGGCGGTCAGCCCGAGCCAGTCGCGGGTCTCGGTGGCGCCGCCGCCGGCGACGGTCCGCACCCGGGCGTCCAGGCTGACGTTCTGCTGGAGCGGGTTGGGCGCGAAGAGCTTCCAGTTCTGCTCGAACTCGGGGTAGACCACCCCGTCGATCTGCTCCCGGTACTGCCGGGACACCGTGTTGGCGGGCGCGACGTGCAGGAACACCGCGCCGAGGAACAGTCCCGTCCCGGTGAGCAGCACCACGGCGGCCAGGCCCAGAACGAGCTGCGCGGGCCGCGACCGGACCCGCGCGCCGGCCGGTGTGTCCGTGCTGTCCGCCATGCGCACTCCCCCTGCCGGACGGGCGCCGCCGGGCCCGTCCCGGGTCGGTCGCGCGCCCATCCTGCCCTACCGGGCCAAAGGGTGCGTACGGGTCGGAGCGGGGTTCAGAGGACGAACGCGTCCTGGCCGGTGCTGCTGACCATGGGCCGGCCGGCGCCCTCCCAGGCGTACATGCCGCCGTCCACGTTCACCGCGTCCCGGCCCTGCTGCACCAGGTACTGGACGACCTGCGCCGAGCGGCCGCCGACGCGGCACAGCACGTACAGCTTGTCGTCCGGCAGCTCGCCGAGCCGGGCGATGACCTGCCCGAGCGGGATGTGCAGGGCGCCGTCCACGTGGCCCGCGTCCCACTCGTCCTGCTCGCGGACGTCCAGGAGGACGGCATCGGCGGGCACGGAGGCGGCGTCGGCGGAGGGGATCTGCGGGAACATCGTGTGGGTCTCCTGGGGCTCGATCGGGTCCGTGCCATTGTCGCCCACCGGGGGCCGGGGATCGCCGAGCAGCCGGGCCAGCTCGGCCTGCCGGTCCGCGGCCTTGGCCAGCAGCTCCTCGGCGAGCTGCTCCAGCAGCCCGTCCGGGTCCTGCGGCGCGAGCGCGAGGAGCTCCCCCATCGGGGTGCGCTCCAGCCGGACCTGCTCGGCGGCGGTCTCGGCGATCTTCGCGGTGAGCCATTCCAGTCGGCGGCGCAGCCACTCCAGCCGGTCCGGCGCGTCCGGCGCGGGGGCCGCCTCGGGCGCGGTGGACCACTCGGCGGCCAGGCCGGCCAGCGCGCCGGCGTCGCCGAACGCGTAGGCCTCGTTGACCCGGACGAGGAACGCGGCCCGGCGCTCCTGCTCGGCCGGGTCGGTGGTGAGGTCGGGGTGGGCGCGGCGCACGAGGTCGCGGTAGATCCGCTGGGCCTCCCGTCCGGGGCGGACCTTGGCCGGGGCGGCGGGCGGCGGCGGGACGGCCTCCTCCTCGCCGCCGCGCTCCTCGCGGACCGCCTGGACGGAGTCGAACAGCGCGTCCAGGTCGGGGAGTTCCTCGACCTGCTGCCTGGCCTCGGCGGCCCGCCGGACGTCCTCGGGGCGCCCGGTCGTGGCCGCGACAGCCTCCGCGACCAGGGCGTCCAGCTCGTCGAGCCGGGCGTAGAGCGGGCCGAGCAGCTGATGGTGGATCAGCGCGAAGTTGTCGATCTCGACCCGCAGCGTCTGCACGTCGACGTCCATGCTCAGCCAGGCGAGTTCGGCGGCGGCGACCCGCTCCTCCAGCTCCTGCTGCTCCGGGTCCGTCCAGCGGACGGGGATCTGCGCGGTCACTTCTCGCCTCTGTCTCGTCCCTACTGCGTTCGGCCGCCGGGCGGCCCGGCCTGCCACCCTACCCCCGCGCGGGAAGCGTCAACCGGGCGGAAGGGGGGTACGAACCGGCGCGAGGCAAGCGGCGTGCAACCGATCCTGATGAATCTCCCCGTTTCGCTATCGAGCCCGGCCCGGTCCGTGCTTCGCTGGTATCCGCACAGCGTGCCTTCCTCCAGAGAGACGGCCGCCTCCAGGCGTGGCGGCCAGGCGGGAGCAGACCGAATCCATGGTGGACGAGCCCAACTCCACACCGCGTCCGGCGGGCGCCGAGGCCGTTCCGGGAGGCCACCCGGCGGGTGTCGCCGCCCTGGTCCGGCTCGCCCTCGTCCTGGTCGACCGGGCCGGACGGATCGCCCAGTGGAGCCGGGCCGCCGAGGAGCTCTTCGGGCACCGGGCCGAGGTCGCCCGCGACCGCCCCGCCTCGGGCCTGCTGCCCGCCATGGAGCCCCGCGGATCCGCCGGCGCCACCTGTGCCCGCCGCCGCTGCGACGCCCTCGACACCCTGGCCGCGCTGACCGCCGACGGCCCGCCCTGGGCCGGCCAGATGCCCGTCACCGACCGCGAGGACCACCTGCGCGACGTGCTGTGGTGGGCCTACCCGCTGCCCGGCCCGTCCGGCGGCCTGCTCGCCCTGGCCGCGGACGCCCGCCCGCTGCGCACCTCGGGACCACGCCTCGCGCTGGGCGAGCGGCTGCTGCCGTTCGCGCCCGCCCCCGCCGCCCGGGGCGGCTTCCACGGGCTGGTCGCCGCGCTCACCCCGCCCGGCGGAGCACCCGCCGGTTCCGCCGCGGCGTCGGCGCTGGCCCGGCTCCTGCCCGCCGCCCACCGGGCACCGCTGGTGGCGGCGCTGGAGCTCGCCGGGCTGCCCGCCCTGCGGCTGGACGCGGCCACCGTGCTCCCGGTGCTGCCCTCCGACCCGCAGTGCGGCGCCGCGCACGCCGCCGCCGGGATCGGCCGCCGCTACCCCACCGCCCAGCAGCGCGCCGCCCGGGTGGGCCCGCCACCGCAGCCAGAGCAGGCCGGCACGTTCCGGACCGTCCGCGGCCGCCCGGCCGGCCCGCTGCCCGGCCAGCGCGACTGCGCCGAACGGCCCGCCGCCAGGCCGGCCGCCCTGTCCGTCCCGTCCCCCACCGGAGGAGGCGCCGCCATCGAGCCGGCCGCCGTCGAATCGTCCGCCAACGGGCACCAGGCCCTCGCCCCGGCCCCGGTCGGGCGGAGCGCCCGCGGCGACCAGTCCCCGGGCACCGCCCCGGACACCACCGCGTCCGCCGTCCCGGCCCCCGCCGGCGCCGACGGCCCGCCCCACGGCGGCCGCCTCGGCCCGTTCCTGACCAACGGCCACGCCGGCGAGCAGCTGGCCCTGCTGAACGAGGTCGGCGGCAAGGTCGGCACCACCCTGGACCTCGGCTTCACCGCCCACGAGCTCTGCCAGGTGCTGGTCCCCCGGGTCGCCGACTTCGCCTGCGTGGACCTCGTGGACGGGCTGATCTCCGACTCGGAGCTGCCCGCCGCCCGGCCGGACGACGACACGATGCTCCGCCGGGTCGCCCTGGTCTACAACGAGACCGGCGGCGCCTGGGACCACGTCCTGTCCGAGGGCGCGCTGGTCAGCATGCCCCGCCGCACCCCGCCCGGGATGGCCCTCCAGCTGAACCAGCCGGTCCTCGTCCCGGTGGTCAGCGACGACGTCGCGGTCGACTACGCCATCGCGCTCGGCGGCGTCCGGCTGGCCCCGGTGGTCTCCGGCCGCTCGATGCTGGTCGTCCCGCTCTCCGCCCGGGGCACCGTGCTCGGCATCCTCAAGCTGCTCCGGCTGCCCGACCGCACCCCCTTCGACGAGAGCGACGCCGCGACCCTCAAGGAGCTGGCCGTCCGCGCCGCCCTGTCGCTCGACAACGCCAGGCTGCACCGCGCCGAGTCCCGGGTCGCCACCACGCTGCAGCGCTCGATGATCCCGACCCGCCCGCCGCAGATCCCCGGCGTGCAGATCGCCCACCGCTACCTGCCCGGCGACCCGAAGGCCGAGGTCGGCGGCGACTGGTTCGACGCGATCCAGCTGCCCGGCAGCCGGGTCGCCCTGGTGGTCGGCGACGTGATGGGCCACGGCCTGCACTCGGCCGCCGCGATGGGCCGCTTCCGCACCGCGATGCAGACCCTCGCCGCCCTCGACCTGCCGCCCGGCCAGCTGCTGCGCCACCTCGACAACCTGGCCCACAAGCTCGGCGACGACCACCTCGCCACCTGCCTGTACGCGGTCTACGACCCGATCAACCGGACCTGCGAGCTGGCCAGCGCCGGCCACGTCCCGCCGGTCCTGGTGCACCCGGACGGCACCGGCGAGCTGCTGGAGATCCCGGCCGGCGCGCCGATCGGGGTCGGCGGGGTGCCGTTCGTCGCCAAGACCATCGACGTGTCGGACGGCTCGATGCTGGTGCTCTGCACCGACGGGCTGGTCGAGGTCAGGGGCGGCGACATAGGAGCGGGCCTGGCCGCGCTCTGCGGCAACCTGATCGACCCGCGGCAGAGCCCCGAGCAGGCCTGCGACGTCGTGCTGGAGCGCCTGCACTCGGACGACCGCAAGGACGACGTCGCCCTCCTGGTGGCCCGCTTCGACGGGGTCGCCCCGTCCGAGGTGGCCACCTGGGACCTCACCGTCGACCACCGCGAGGTCCGCCGGGCCCGCGCCCTGGTCCGCGAGCAGCTGGCCGCCTGGCACCTGGAGGCGCTCAGCGACACCACCGAGCTGCTGGTCAGCGAGCTGGTGACGAACGCCGTCCGGGTGGCCAGGGACCGGGTCCGGCTGCAGCTGATCCGGGTGGACAAGCTCCTGGTCGAGGTCAGCGACGACAACCACAACCTGCCCTCGCTGGAGCCCGCCGAGCAGCTCGGCGAGACCGGCCGCGGCCTCACCCTGGTGACCAAGCTCGCCGAGCGCTGGGGCACCGCCCGCAAGGCGGTCGGCAAGGTCGTCTGGTTCGAGCTCCCGCTGCCCCACGGCCCCCGGAAAGCCTGAGCGGCCGGGCACCGGGCGCGCTGCCCGGTACCCGGCCGCTCAAGGCCGCAACGATGCTCCCTACGGGATGACGGCGCCCGCCGAGGTCCGCCGCCGGGCCTCCACCGCGACCTCGCGGGAGGCCGCCGTCGCCACCGAGGTGGCGGCCCCGACCCCGGCCAGCACCCGCGGCCAGAAGTCGCCGAACACCTCGACCGAGACGGCGATCAGCAGCGCGGTGATCACCGCGACGACGTGCTCCAGACCGGCCAGGTTCGGCAGGACGACCGCCTCGCCGACCATCAGGACCACCACCAGCCCGGCGGTGAACCAGGCCCGGCAGCGGAACGCGATGCAGATCGCCAGCGCCACCACCGCGGCCGACGGCCCGGTGTCCCGCACGTAGGCGACCCACTTCGGGAAGCCGAACAGGTGGTCCGGCCCGATCGCCACGCCGAACCGGGCGAACAGCGTGCCCGCCAGGGTGCAGGCGTAGGCCACCACCAGCGTCATCCGACGGCCGAGCACGATCTCGGCGATGCCGAAGACCAGGAAGACCTGGGCCAGCGCCCCCCAGACCGGCAGGTCCAGCGCCGGGACGTACAGCGACAGCGGGGTGCGCAGCAGGGAGACGTCCAGCGGCAGCGCGGCCTTCACCACACCGATGTGGTTGACGAAGCGCTCGCCGCCGGGCAGGTGCTGCACGATGCTGAACAGCAGGATCAGAAACGTCGCCGTGGTGGCCAGCGGAACGGCGGCGAACTTCTTGCGCACCACCTGGTCGCGGACCGTCACGAACAACGTCCCCCACTCGGCGACAGCGGCCGCTCTGGCTGTCGCCAGCGGCCCCTTTCGCACGCCCCCCGCGTGGGTCCTGTGAATCACAGCCGTCCTCTCCCGAATCCCCGAACCGTTGAGTCTTTTCTCAGCTACCTCAACATTAGAAGCCTCTTAACAAATCCACATCGGCATGGATGGGGATAAGGGTCATCCTCAGGGGGGAGGGGATCCCCCCTAGGGCACCCCCATCCGGCCGTCCGCCGCCCCCCGCCCCCGGCGGAGAGCGGGCGGAGGACTACTCCTCGCCCTGCTGCGCGCCCACGGGCACCCGGGGCGCCACCACGGCGGACCCGGAGTGCCGGCGCCGGAAGAGGGCGGGCATGCTCGGCGCGACGATGAAGCCCTCGGCACGGGCGCTCGCGATGCCGATCCGCGGAATCTCGCTGCTCTTCTCGAAGAGCAGGTAACGCGGTTCCCAGATCGGCCGGTACTTGGCGTTGGCGCGGTACAGCGACTCGATCTGCCACCAGCGCGAGAAGAAACCGAGCACCGAGCGCCACAGCCGCAGCACCGGGCCGGCCCCCAGCCGCGAACCGCGCTCGAAAACGGAACGGAACATCGCGAAGTTCAACGAAACCCGCTTGAGCCCCACCTCGTCGGCGCGCTGGAGGAGTTCGATCACCATGAACTCGACCAGGCCGTTCTCGGTGTCCCGGGCCCGGCGCATCAGGTCCAGCGAGAGCCCGTCCGGGCCCCACGGCACGAAGCTCAGCAGCGCCTTGAGCTCGCCGTCGCCGTCGTGGCACTCCAGCATCACGCAGCGGCCGTCGGCCGGGTCGCCGAGGCGGCCGAGCGCCATCGAGAAGCCGCGCTCGGTCGCGCCGTCGCGCCACTCGTCGGCCTTGGCCACCAGCCGCTCCATCTCCGCCTCGGAGATGTCCTCGTGGCGGCGGATCCGCACGGTGTACCCGGCCCGCTTGACCCGGTTGTACGCCTGCCGGACGACCCGCATGGCCCGGCCCTCCAGCGAGAACTCGTCCAGCTCGACGATCGCCTCGTCACCCAGCTCCAGCGCGTCCAGCCCGTGCCGGGCGTAGATCACGCCGGCCTCCTCGGAGGCACCCATGACGGCCGGAGCCCAGGCGTGCTCGCGGGACTCGGCGAGCCAGGCGTCGATCGCCCCCGGCCAGGCCTCCGGGTCGCCGATCGGGTCGCCCGAGGCGAGCGACACCCCGCCGATCACCCGGTAGGTGACGGCCGCCTTGCCGCTGGGGGAGAAGATCACGGCCTTGTCCCGGCGAAGCGCGAAGTAGCCGAGGGAGTCCCGCTCGCCCTGCTTGTCGAGCAGGGTCCGGAGCTTCGCCTCGTCCTCGGGGTTCAGCAGCTCCTTGCCCCGCGGACTGCGGAAGGCGACGTACAGCACGAGCAGGAACAGCACCGCGCCCATCGCGTTGATCACCGCGTTCACCCAGGTAGGCGCGTTGATCACGGAGCGCAGGTGCTCGGACGGGGTGATGGTGATCATCCGGCCGACGGAGTAGCGGAAGAGGTCCCAGAAGCCGGCGCCGCCCAGGTCGTTGGTCAGCCACACCAGCAGCGCGCCCACCCCGCCGCCGAACAGCAGCCCGCCGACGAAGGTCGCGGCGGCGGTCTTCGGGTTGGACTGGTCGCCCTTGGAGGTGAACTCCTTGCGCCCGATCAGCAGCGCCAGCACGAACAGGCAGGTCAGCACCGTGGAGATGTAGTTCAGCGGGTGCCGGTTGAAGCGCTCGTCGGGCAGCACCATGGCAGCCAGGTAGAGCAGGGCGAACATCCCGGCCAGCGCCGCGTTGAAGATCCACGCGGCCCGCTTGCGCCGCCGCATCGCGACCGCCAGGAACACCGACAGCACCGCGCTGGCCAGGCCCGAGGTCATCAGGTACGGCGTGAAGTACTCGCCCTCGTTGTGCTCGCTGACCTGGTCACGGAACGGCACCAGGAGTACCGTCGCCACGTTCAGCAGCGCGATCAGCCGCAGGTACCAGACGGAGGCCGCGGCGGCCCGCGGGCGCCAGCGGTCGAGCGGGCCGACGGGCCGGGGCCCGGTGGACGTGGCGGACGGCTCCGACTTCACAGTGGACGACACAGCTCAATTCCAAACGATCAGATGGTGGGGCGCATCCGCACACGGCCCGGCGCCGGGCGCCCGCACGGGCCCGACGGACTGACCGGCGGCCCCGGGCCCACCGGCCCCCGCACCGGGGAGCGGGCCGACGAAAGGGCAGCCACCAACATGGTTCCCCACCTCACGTGAGAATCGCGTGAACCGGGTAGCGGATTCCAGCCCCCGCCGAACGGCGGGGGTGCGGACCCGCCATGCGTTCGGCGGCCCGACCCGGCTACCCCTACCCTCGACATCGACCCGCGCGGACCGCCCCCACCCGGCCGCCCCAACCGAGGAGGCACCATCACCACCACCCGCGTGCTGATCGTGGACGACGAGATCCTGGTCCGCTCCGGCCTCGGCCTCATCGTCGGTTCCGCCCACGACCTGGAGGTGGTCGGCGACTGCTCCGGCGGCCAGGCCGAGGACCACGTCCAGCGGCTGCGCCCGCACGTCGTGCTGCTCGACATCCGGATGCCCGACCTCGACGGCATCTCGGTGCTGCGGAGGGTCCGCGCCCTGCCCGACCCGCCGGCCGTCGCGATGCTGACCACCTTCGACACCGACGAGTACATCGGCACCGCGCTGCGGGCCGGCGCCTCCGGCTTCCTCCTCAAGGACACCGCCCCCGAGCAGCTGGTGCACGCCGTCCGGGTGCTCGCGGCCGGCGGCAACATCCTCTCCCCGACCGTCACCCGCACCGTGATCGGCGGCTACGTGGACGGCGGCGGCCCGGACGCCGAGGCCTCCGCGCTCACCCGCACCCTCACCGGCCGGGAGCTGGACGTCCTGGCGCTGCTCGGCGAGGGCCTGTCCAACGCGGAGATCGCCGACCGGCTGTTCCTCGGCACCGGCACCGTCAAGGACCACATCAGCGCGATCCTCGGCAAGCTCGGCGCCGCGAACCGCGTCCAGGCCGCCGTGGTCGCCCACCGGGCCGGACTGGTCCGGCCGAAACCCGGCGACGGGGCATGACCGCCGCCGACCAGTTGCCGTCGAGACGGCTGCCGGCCTGGTGCACCGCGCCCTGGCTGATGCTGCTGCTGCCCGCGCTGTACTCCCTGATGGACGCGGCCCTGGTCGCCCGGGACGCCCCGTGGTGGCAGGTGGCGCTGTCGGTGCTGGCCGCCGTGACGCTGCTCTGGCGCCGCCGCTTCCCGGTCCTGGTGCTGCTGCTCACCATGCCCGGCAGCTACGTCGCCGACATCTGGCTGGCCCCGATCACGGCCGTCTACACGCTGGCGGCCGAACGCCCCAACCCCCGTCTGGTCATCCCCCTCGGCACCCTCTTCACCCTCGTCGAGTTCTTCCACTGGCCGATCTCCGACCAGACCGTCTGGCTGAGCCGCGACACCGCGCTCTACGCCATCCAGTCGATCATGCTCGCCGCCGGCCCCGCCGCCACCGGCCTGCTCGCCCGCACCCGGCGGGAGCTGGCGGCCCGGGTCGAGGAGCTGATCCGGGGCCAGGAGCGGGAGACCAGGCTGCTCGCCGAGCGGGTGCTGATCAGCGAGCGCGGCCGGCTCGCCCGCGAGATGCACGACGTCGTCTCGCACCAGGTCAGCCTGATCAGCATCCAGGCCGGCGCGCTCCAGGTGAGCACCCCCGACCCGGCCGCGGTGGCCACCGCCCGCACCATCCGCGAGCTGTCCGTGCGCACCCTCGACGAGCTGCGCCAGATGGTCGGCGTGCTGCGCACCGGCGACCCGCGCCACAACACCCCGCTCGCCCCGCAGCCGCGGCTGGCCGACCTGCCCCGGCTGATCGAGCAGAGCGGCCTGGCCGCCGACGCCGAGCTGGCGCCCGGCGACCGCCCGTGGCCGGAGGCGGTCGAGCGGGCCGCCTACCGGACGGTCCAGGAGGCGCTCACCAACATCACCAAGTACGCCCCGGACGCGGCCGTGCACGTGAAGGTGCGGGCGAAGGGCCGGCGGCTGCGGGTCGAGGTGCGCAACGACCCCCCGCCGGTGCGGCCGGCCCGGGCGGACGCCCTGACCCTGCCGGGCGGCGGTCACGGGCTGGTGGGCCTGCGCGAGCGCGCCCAGCTCCTCGGCGGCACGCTGACCGCGGGCCCCACCCAGGAGGGCGGTTTCGAGGTCCGCGCCGAACTCCCCGCGTCCCGCGCCTGAGCCGGCTGCCAACCGCCGAGACGCCGGGACGCCGCCCCGGGGCGGTCCCGCCGGAGAACGAGAAAGCCCCGCAGATCCGAAGATCTGCGGGGCTTCGCTGTGCGCGAGGGGGGAGTTGAACCCCCACGCCCTTTCGGGCACTGGAACCTGAATCCAGCGCGTCTGCCTATTCCGCCACCCGCGCATGGGTGCGTCTTCCGTGCCGACCGGATCCCCGACCCACCAGCGCCTCGCGGCCCTCGTGGTTCTTCGTTCCGGCCTCCCTCTCGGGCGGCCCTTCCGACGTGGAAAACAGTAGCACGACCTGGGGGAGTCCTCCGAATCCGTTCCGGCGGGACGGTTCCACCCCCGGTCCGCCACCCGAGCGCGTCCGAACGGATGCGCCCCGAACGTCCGGGCGAAGCGTGGAACCCCCTTCCGACGGGCACACCTGGCGTGCCGTACCCGATATGCGTCACCCTGTGTGTCCGAGCCCACCCCCGGGCACGACGCGTTCCGGGAACCGTACGGATGGGCCCGGCGTGGATACGATCAGTACGGAAGTACCGCAAGTAGGCACGACCGGCTCTCCGGGGCCCGGTCGGCAGGCAGGCGAACGAACCCTGGAAGGGGGTGCCCCATGGGAGTGCTGAAGAAGTTCGAGCAGCGACTTGAGGGTCTCGTCAACGGCACCTTCGCGAAGGTGTTCAAGTCCGAGGTCCAGCCCGTGGAGATCGCCGGTGCGCTGCAGCGCGAGTGCGACAACAACGCGAGCATCTGGAACCGCGACCGCACCGTCGTGCCGAACGACTTCATCGTCGAGCTGAGCCCGCACGACCACGAACGCCTGAGCCCCTACTCCGGGCAGCTCGGCAGCGAGCTCGCCGGCATGGTCCGCGAGTACGCCGAGGCCCAGCGGTACAGCTTCATGGGCCCCCTCCAGGTGAACCTGGAGCAGGCCGACGACCTCGACACCGGCCTGTACCGGGTGCGCAGCCGCACCCTGGCGGCCGAGGAGCCCCAGCAGTACGCGCCGCCGCAGCCCGGCTACGACCGCCCGCCGGCCGCCCCGGCCCCCGGCGCGCCGTGGCAGCAGCCGGGCGCCGACCAGTACGGCGCGCCCCCGCCGCCGGCCGCGCCCCCCGCTATGCCCCCGGCCCCGCCGACCGCGGGCGGCAACGTCCGCGCGTTCCCCGGCTCCGGCCACGGCGCCTCGGTCCGCACCTGGATCGAGGTGAACGGCACCCGCCACCAGATCTCCGGCGGCACGTGCGTGCTCGGCCGCTCGACCGAGGCGGACGTCCGGATCGACGACCCGGGCGTCTCCCGCAAGCACGCCGAGATCCGCCCCGGCAACCCTTCGATGGTCCTCGACCTGGGCTCCACCAACGGCATCGTGGTGGACGGACAGCACACCCAGCGCGCTACGCTCCGCGACGGCTCGCGAATCGTCGTGGGCTCCACCACCATCGTCTACCGACAGGTCGAAGGGTAGTGTCCGATTTGTTCGCGCGCTTCGCTCACCCACACGCGGGGCGGCCATGTCCGAACTGACCCTGACGGTGATGCGGCTGGGCTTCCTGGCCGTGCTGTGGCTGTTCGTCATCGTCGCGATCCAGGTGATCCGCAGCGACCTCTTCG
Organism: Kitasatospora sp. NPDC059722; assembly: GCF_042733235.1. Classification (NCBI taxonomy): domain Bacteria; kingdom Bacillati; phylum Actinomycetota; class Actinomycetes; order Kitasatosporales; family Streptomycetaceae; genus Kitasatospora; species Kitasatospora sp. NPDC059722. The sequence continues at coordinate 184 of NZ_JBHWGD010000026.1, read as the reverse complement.
GGACCAAGGTGAACCCCCGCTCCTCGCGCCGCGGCGGTGCCGCGCCCGCGCCCGGAGCCGGTGCGGCCACCGCTCCCGCCGCCGGACGCCCCGCGCCGACCCCGGGCCCGGGCCCGGGCGCGTTTACACAGCGGACGCTGCCGACGACAAAGCCACTGTTGAGCTCGGGGGGGGCCGGGTGAGT
>NZ_JBHWGD010000025.1:47042-103821 GCF_042733235.1 Kitasatospora sp. NPDC059722 | reverse complement strand
CTCCCTCCTCCGCCTTGCGATGCACGCACCCCAACGCCGCCCGGCCCGCCCTTCGGGCGGACGACGGGAGTCTGCAGACGGACCCCAAGGCCAGCGTGACGGGCGTGCGCTCGCAGATGTCGAGCAGCCGGGCGCGCTGCGCCTCGTCGAGCGCCCCGGAGAGCGCGACCCTGCGGGTGATCCGCCCGCGCGCTCCGTTCGTCTCGTACCCGAGCCTGACCCGGACCGCGTCCAGCGGCCACTCCTTGCGCTCGGCGTACATCCGCAGGGTGATCGCCGTGCACGAGCCGAGCGAGGCGAGGAGGAGGGCGAACGGTTCCGGGCCGCTGTCCGAGCCGCCGCGCCGCGCCGGCTCGTCGGCGGTCAGCGGGTGGGTGCCGGCCTTGACGTCGACGTGGTACGGCGCGTCTGTGGCGCTCCCGGTGACGACGGTGGTGGTGACCCGCTTGAACTCCGGCTCGGTGGTGGTGCCGGCGGGATGTTCGCTCATGGGCGGTGCTCGCTCTCCGCTCGGGTCCGGTCTCCCTGCCGGACCGGCGCCGGACCGCGTGCCCGGCGCCGTGCCCATCCTGCGCCGACGCCCGCCGTCCGCGCAGGCGAACACGCGGACGGCGGGCGATCGAGCAGACGGTCGAGCAGGTGGACGCGCGGCGCCGGGGGCGGCTCGGAGCGCCGCTCAGAGCGCCGCGAGTTCCGCCAGCACCGTGGCCGTGTCGGTCGGCCGGGAGAACATCGGCCAGTGCCCGGTGGGCAGTTCGCGCAGCTCCCAGTTCGGCCCGTCCAGCCCCGCGAACCACGGGTGGCCCGCCTCGATCATCGCGCGCACCTGGGCGAGCGGGAACGAGCAGGCCACCAGCGCCTGCGGCAGCGCGGCCCCGGCGCCGGTGAGCCGGAGCCGGTCCAGGTAGGCGCCGACGGGGTGCGGGGTGGTCCGCGCGCCGATCCGGGCGAGCATCGCCTCGTCCAGGCCCTCCGTGCTCGCGCCGTGCTCGGCGATGGCGGCCCAGGACGGCATCGGCAGCCGGCCGTCGACCACCGAGGCGTCGGCCCAGGCGCGGTAGTCGGGCTGCCACAGGTCGTACACCGAACTGCCGTCGACCATCGGCCCGCTGTCCAGGTAGACCACCCGGCGCACGCGTTCCGGCATCCGGTCGGCGATCCCGCCGACCGGGGCGCAGGCGCCGCTGTGCGCGACCAGCACCACGTCGTGCAGGTCCTCCCGAACCAGCAGGCCGGCCAGGTCGGCGATGTGGTCCTCCAGTCCGAAGTCGCCCTCCTCTCCGGCGCGTTCGGCGAGCCCGGGCAGGCTCACCGCGTACACCGCGTGCCCGGCCGCGCGCAGCGGCGCCGCGACCTCGTCCCACGCCCAGGCACCGAGCCAGAAACCGGGGACCAGTACGAACGTGCTCATGGTGGATCGCTCCTTCGCGTCGGCGGGAACCCGGGGGCCTGCCCCCGTCGCCGACGACTCTAGGATCGAATCCGGACAGAACCCGCCCGGATAAGATCGGGGGAACCGATGGACCACCCGGTCAGTCGCGTACCAAGGGCCTGTCGTCAGACTCCCGCCTGCCGGGCGACGCCGGGGCACGCGCCTCGCCGCGTTGTCGTCGGTCGCCCGATGCTCCGCATCGCCTCCCTCCTCCGCCTTGCGATGCACGCACCCCAACGCCGCCCGGCCCGCCCTACGGGCGGACGACGGGAGTCTGACGACAGGCCCTGGCCCTGCTCGAACTGCTCCAGGACCACCCGGGCCTTACCGCCGCCGAACTCGCCGCCCGCCTGGACGTCGACGAGCGCACCGTCCGCCGCTACACCGCCCGCCTGGCCGACCTCGGCATTCCCGTGCGCGCCGACCGCGGCCGCTACGGCGGCTACCGCCTGCTGCCCGGCTACCGCCTCCCTCCCCTCATGCTCACCGCCGACGAGGCCGCCTCCGTCGTGCTGGGCCTCCTGGCCGGGCGCAGCACGGGCCTGACGGTGGGGGAGCGGGCCGCCGGGACGGCGCTCGCGAAGATCCGGCGGGTGCTGCCGCCCGCCCTGCGCGAGCGGATCGACGCCGTCGAGCAGACCCTCGGCCTGACCGCCGCGCCCGCCGCCGGGCCGGGTCCGGCGGCCGCCGCACTGTTCACGCTGGCCGACGCGGCCCGCTGCCGGCGTCGGGTGCTGCTCGTCTACCGGGACCGCGAGGACCGGCCCAGCGAGCGGGAGTTCGACCCGTACGGCCTGGTCTTCCACTCGGGCCGCTGGTACACCACCGGGCTCGACCACCGCAGCGGCGAGGAGCGGACGTTCCGCCTGGACCGGATCGTCCGGGCCGAGCCGCGCGGGACCGGGTTCGAGCCGCCGGCCGACGTCGACCCGGTGCAGCGCGTCGTCGAGTCGCTGGCGGGGGTGCCGTGGACGCACCGGGTGGAGGTGGAGCTCGGGATGACGCTCGAAGAGGCGCGCAAGCGCCTGCCGCGCGCCGTCGGGACGGTCACCGAGCTGGCCGAGGGGCGCGTGCTGCTGCGCGCCCGGGCGCAGAACCTGGACGGCGTCGCCGTGCTGCTCGCGGGTCTCGGCCGCCCGTTCACCGTCCGCACGCCGGACGCGCTGCGCGACGAAGTGCGGGCGCTGGCGGCCCGGCTGGCAGCGTGGAGCGGGCCCGGGGAGGACGACTCCCCGGGCCCGCCCGGGAGTTGATCAGCAGGTCACGCCGTGCCCTGCGCCGCCTGCTCCTCGGCGACCTTGCGCTTCACCTCGGCCATGTCCAGCTTCCTGGCCTGGCCGATCAGGTCCTCGAACACCGCCTCCGGCAGCGCGCCGGCCTGCGAGAAGACGAGCACGCCCTCGCGGATGATCGCCAGCGTCGGGATCGACTGGATCCCGAACGCGGACGCCAGCTCCTGCTGGGCCTCGGTGTCCACCTTGGCGAACACGAGGTCCTGGTGGCGCTCGGCGGCCTTCTCGTACACCGGGGCGAACTGGCGGCACGGCCCGCACCACCCGGCCCAGAAGTCGATGAAGACGAAGTCCTTGCCCTCGGGGCCGGGGACGATGTCGTCGAAGTTCTCCTTGGTCAGCTCGACCGTGTTGCTCATCTCGCGATTCCTTCCCTTCCGGAGGAGGCGGTTCGGACCTGTGCACGCCACAACGGCACGCCGGCACGGCCTATTCCACCGCCCACTTCCACCGCCCACTTCCACCGTTCTCTTCCACCGTCCTCCCCCGGTGCGGCGCCCCGGTGAGCAGCGCGCCGCCACCGTCCGTACAGAAGGGTGTCCACTCCGCCCCCGACCACGGGAGCCCACCATGCGCAGCAACCCCCGCACGCGGCGGGCCGCGCTGCTCGCCGCCTCCGGCCTCGCCGTGACCGCCCTCGTGGCCGGCTGCGGGTCCTCCGGCTCCGGTTCGAGCGCCAAGCCCAGCACCCCGAGCACCCCGAGCGCGCCGGCCGCGCCGAGCACACCGGCCCCGGGCACACCGGCCCCGAGCCAGCCCCCGGCCGCCGGCGGCACGACCCTGCAGACCGCGACGGACCCCAAGCTCGGGACGATCATCACCGACGGCTCCGGCTTCACGCTCTACCGCTTCGACAAGGACGAGAGCAGCCCGCCGGACTCGTACTGCAACACCGGCTGCTCCTCGCTCTGGCCGCCCGAGCAGTCCACCGGAAACGTCACCGTCAAGGGCATCGACAGCAAGCTCGTCGGCTCCTTCACCCGCGACGACGGCACCAAGCAGGTCACCGTCAACGGCTGGCCGGTCTACCGGTACGCACCGGACACCAAGCCCGGTGACACGATGGGCCAGGGCTTCGGCGGCATCTGGCACGCGCTGACCCCGACCGGCGACAAGGCGGGCGTCGCGACCGGCACCACCCCGATGCCGAGCGCCCCGGCGACCCCGAAGCCCACCGCGCCGAGCAGCGGCTACTGACCCGTGACGACGTGACTCGCTCGGGAGGCAGGGGTGCGCAACGATGAAGTGGTGACCGAGGAGCACCCCCGCGGTGAGGCCGCCGCACGCGGGCCGGGGGCGTCGGACGAGGAGCTGATGCGCGCCCTGTACCGCGAGCACGCCGGTCCGCTCTACGGCTTCGTGCTCCACCTGGTCGCCGGCGACCGCCAGCGCGCCGAGGACGTCGTGCAGGAGACGCTCGTCCGGGCCTGGCGCAACATCCACCGGCTCGACCCGGCGGCCCGCTCGCTGCGCCCCTGGCTGGTCACGGTCGCGCGCCGGATCGTTATCGACGACCACCGCAGCGCCCTCGCCCGGCCCCGCGAGGTGGACGCCGCGCCGCTGGAGCTGATGCCCGCCGACGACGAACTCGACCGGGCCCTGCGGATGATGACCATCGCGGACGCCCTCGGCGACCTCTCGCCCGCCCACCGGGAGATCATCGTCGAGACCTATCTCAAGGGCCGCACCGCCAAGGAGGCGGCCGCCGAACTCGGCATCCCGGCCGGGACCGTCCGGTCGCGGGTGTTCTACGCACTGCGCTCGCTCAGGCTCGCACTGGAGGAACGGGGAGTGACATCGTGACCGACCGCCCCGACCCCGCCCCCGGCGGAGCCGACCACGTCGACGCCGGCGCGTACGTCCTCGGCCTGCTGGAGCCCGCCGAGCGCGCCGCGTTCGAGGAGCACCTGGCCGGGTGCCCGCAGTGCGCGGCGCAGGTCGCGGAGCTCGGCCCGGTCGAGCCCGTGCTGGCCGAGTACGCGGCCTCGGCCGCGGCGCTCGGCCTCGATCCGGCCGGGCCGGCCCCGGGCCCCGACCCCGCCCTCCTGGACCGGCTGGTCGCCGAGGTCTCGGCCGGCCGGCGACGGGGCCGGGTGCGGCGGCTGGTGCTGGCGCTGGCCGCGAGCGCGATGGTGGCCGCGGGCCCGGTGGTCACGGCTGCGGTGGTCAGCGGCAGCGCCACGCCCGCGGTGGTCGCCGTCGCGCAGCAGTTCTCCGCGACCGACCCGCAGACCGGTGCCCAGGCCGTCGTCGGAGTGGACGGAGTCACCTGGGGCAGCCGGGTGAGTCTCCAACTGTCCAATGTCCAGGGCCCGTTGACGTGCACCCTGGTCGCGGTCTCGCACGGTGGGGAGCGCCAGACGGTCACCACCTGGAACGTTCCGGCGGACGGCTACGGCGAGCCGGACAGCGGGGACACGCTGCACACCGGTGGGGGCACCGCGTTCCAGCCGGGCCAGATCGACCACTTCGAGGTGCGTGTCCAGGGCACCGGCGCCGTGCTCGTCTCCGTCCCGGCCCACCGGGCCTGAGCCCGTCGCACGCCAGGCCCGCCGCGGTTCGGGCCGGTGGCGGTTCAGGCCCGCCGAGGCCAGTGCGGGCTGGGCGTGCCCTCGTCGGTCATGTGCGAGCGCCGCCAGATCCCGCGCCAGGCGCGCGGCGCGGACGGCAGGAGCTCCCGGTGCCGCTGCCCGCACGCACCGCACGGCCGGAGCACCAGCGCGCACGCCGGGCACACCTCGGCCGCGCCGTGCCCGGTCGGGACCGCCACCGCCGCCCCCTCGTCCCCGCAGGCCGGGCACCCGGGCAACTCGGCACCGTCCAGCAGCGCGTTCTGCCGGCGGACGTAGTCGGGCAGCCGCAGCGCCGGATGGCGGAACGGGTCGTCGTACCAGGCCTCGTTCCCGACGCTGTCGTACCTCCGCAGCCACCACGGCCGCGGAGCCGGCACGGACCTGCGCCCGGCCCGCTTCTGCGCCCGGCGCTGCGCCGCGAACTCCGCCGCCCGCGCGAGCCACAGTGTCCGCGCCTCGTGCAGTTCCTCGACCGCGCGGACGAGCGCGTCCGGATCCGCCTCCAGCCGTCGCGGGATCCGGGCGCTCAGCGTGAGGTGGTGGTAGGTCGCCCTGAACCCGTACGGCGCGAAGCAGGTGACGCACGTGCGCAGCGCCGCGTGCCGCCGCCGGACAGGGAGCCGGGCGTCGTGCACGAGGGCCCGGTGGGTGTGGAAGCTGGTCACGTCCTCGGTCCTCGGTTTTCGGTGTTCAGTCCTCCGTCAGCGGGTCGGGTATCCGCGCGAGCGCGGCGGCGATCCCGGCGGCGTGCTCCGGGAGGTACCGCTCGGCCCAGCGCTCGGCGAGCCCGACGAAGTCGCGCAGGTCCTGCTCGGCGCGCACGACCAGGGTGCGGAGCTCGTCGACGGGCACCTCGATGACGGGGCTGTCCTGCTTGAGGCCCATGTCGACGGTCAGCCGGACGACGTCGCCGAGGCGCTGGGCCAGCGGGGTCGGGCCGTGGCCGAAGCCGCCGGTGCCCTCGCCGTCGAGCACCTCCAGCCACTCGCGCCACTCTTCGAGGCCGTTGCAGCAGCCGGGGTCGAAGACCGTCCCGGTGGCGGTGTCGGTGACGCGGAAGCCGCCGGGTGCGTACGGGTACGGGCTGTTGAGCAGGCCGAACAGGAACGCGGCGACAGGGTCGTCCGCGTCGTCCGGGTCGGGGGCGTCGCCCTCCCAGGGCGTGGTGCCGTCGGCGATGCTCGCGAGCGCCGTGCCGACGTCGGCGGGCGCCGTCCGGCCGTCCACGACGATGAACCCGTAGGGCGTGGACGTGCCGATCGGCCACAGGTCGAAGTCGTGGAGGGCGGCGGTTTCCAGCACGGGCTGCATCAGGATCACCCCGGCATGATGGCGAATCGGCGGCCCGCCGTGCCACGGCTTTTCGCGGCCGCGCCACGGCTTTTCGCCGCCGGGCCACGGCCGGGCACCGTCACCCGGCGTCGGCGGCGATGTGCGCGAGCACCCGCCCGCACCGCCGGGCGAAGGCCTGCTGGGCGAGCGGCAGGACGGGCCCGGCCAGGCGGGCGTACAGGGCCACCGGGCGGCTGAACGCGGTGACCGTGAACCAGACCGCCCCGTCCGGCCCCAGCTCCACCCGGAACGTCTCCTCGCCGCTGGCCAGGTGGCCGCTGCGGGTGCCGTACGTGAGGCCGTAGCGGTCCGGGCCGGTCTCGGTGCGCAGGACCCGGTTCGGGGCGCCCGCGCGCAGCGGGCCGACGCCGATCGCGCACCGCACGGCGAGGCCGGGCGCGGCGTCGGCGTCCGCGTCGATCCGCACGCCGGCCAGGCGGTGCATGCGCCAGCCGAGGATCGCGGCGCCGGCCACCTCCAGGGCGGCCCGGCCGTGGCCGATCCGCACGCGGTACGTCAAGTGGTTATACCCGTCGGGTAGTTGACCGGTCGAGCTGGCGCCGGCTCCGGGGTAGCTGAGGTCGTCCACGGGTGGCCCTCGTTCATCGGTGGGTGGTGAGCGGGAGGTCGGTGCGCAGCGGCGGTGGTGTCTCCGCCTGCAGCCGGCGCCAGGCGAGCAGCGAGCACAGGGCGAAGCCCAGCGCGTTGCCGACGCCGTGGGTGGCGGCCATCCAGGTGAGCGTGGGGTGGGGCAGCCCGGACGCCTGGCCGAGGGCCCACCACAGGGCGAGCAGCATCGTGAGCGCGAGGACCGCCGAGGACACGGCGAGCAGGCGGGCGGTGACCGGGTCGGCCGTGCGAGTGCGCAGTTCGCGCCAGGTGAGGAGGCCGACGAGCCACATGCCGGTGGTGAGGACGACGGCGCCGGCGAACTGCATCCAGGCGCCGAGGAAGTAGCCGGCGAGGACCAGCAGCGTGCCCGCCGGGACGCTGAGCGCGGCGGCGCGGGCCGCCACGGAGTCCGGCGCGGCGGCCCGGCAGACGAGCCCGGCGACCAGGGCGGCGGTGAACCCGGCGAAGTGGAAGTGCGGGACGGTCAGGGCCAGGACGTGCGGCTCGAAGCCGAACAGCGGGTACCCGGCGCGCTCGGCGACCAGGGCCGTCCCGGCCACCGAGGGCGTGGCGAGCGCCATCAGGACGGCGATCTCGCGCGGTGCGAGCGAACGCGTGCGGGCCAGCCGCAGCGGCGCGTGGGCGGCGACGGCGAGCGTGCCGAGCAGGTACAGCACGGCGCACCCGGCCGCGAACCCGCCGCGCGGGAGCCAGAGCGACAGGGCCCCGGGGACGGCGGCGAGCGGCCAGAGCCGGCGGACGCGGGCGAGCCCGGGTCCGCCGATCAGGCCGAGGCCGAGCGGGACGACCGCGCCCATGCCGAGCAGGATCACCAGGTCGACCAGCTCGGTCGTGCCCCTCCCCATCCCTGACATCCCCGTCCCGGACAACCGGGCACCTCCTTGAACGTGTTCAAACTTACTCGCAGCCGCGACTCTACGCCGCCGACTTGAACGTGTTCAACTCGCCCCCCCCGGATCGCTCCGGACCGCTCCGGCCGGGTGCGGACCGCTCTGGCCTGGTGCGGACGCCGGGTGCGGCGCACTCTGGAGGAGTAACCGATGGAGGTGATCCGCCATGCAGACTCTGGTCGGTTGGCACATCGAGATGGAGTTCCGCGAGGAGGGCCCGCGGACGACCGCCGCCGCCCTGCTCCGGCTGAGCGACGGCAGCGAGGTGCGCGCCCACGGCTACAGCAGCCGCCACCCCTCGGACCCGGAACAGCTGCGGGTCGGCGAGGAGATCGCGGGGGCCCGGGCGCTCAACGACCTCGCGTCGCAGCTCCTGACCAAGGCCCACGGCGAGATCCAGGACGTCAGCCCGATCCCGACCCACCCGCTGACGTGACCGGCCCCGGCGGCGGCCCGGGTCCCCGCGGAGACGCGCGGGGGCACCCCCGGGAAGGCGAACGGGATCCGAACCGGCCACGCATCCCGCTGATCTGTCCGCGGTGCGGGCACGAGCAGCGGGTCGTGCCGGGCGGTCCCGAGCGGGCGGTCCGGGTCGTGCACGTGGCGACCGGCCGGGAGGCCTGCGAGCCCGGGGACCTGGCCCGGGCGCCCGATGCGGGGGACTGAACCCGGGCCCTCGCGAGGGGGCGGCCGAAGGCGTGTCCGCCGCGGGTTCAGTTAGGGCAGTACGTCGTCGGCAGCTGCCACTCCGGCCCGACCAGCCGCCGCTCCAGGTCGTCGATCGTGATCCGGATGCCGACCGTCCCCGCGAGTCCGACCCGGAAGCGGCTGCGGGCCAGTACGAGCAGCGCCGTCAGGCCGTACTTGTTGATCAGCGAGGTGCGGTAGCGCGCGGTGGAGTCCGCGTCGCAGACCCGCGCGCGGGCCGGGATCCGGCGGCCGGTCGGGCGCCCGTGGGCGTCGCAGGGGCCGACCAGCACCCTGGGGTGGTGCCGGATCCGCTCGGCCGCGCCCGAGTGGGCCGGCGTCCAGACCCCGAGGGCCGGGCCGTCGGCGACCACCCAGATCTGCGACTCCAGGCGGCTGCCGTCGTCGCCGAACGTGGTGAGCAGCAGGTACCTGCTGTCGGAGAGCTGCTCGGTGCGGTCGTGCACGATGTCCTCCCTCTGGCGTGGGGGACCGGGGGCCGGACCGGTGACGGCGGCCCGCGGACATCTCGCGGTACCCGTCATTCTCGTCGATCGGGGCCGCCGCTTCGAGGGGGCGGGGGCTGCCCGGGTGCACCGGGCGCCCGGTCGGCCCGGAACGGCGAGAAGGACGGCGAACGGCCCGCCCGGAAAACGGCGAACGGCCCGCCCGGTGCCGTGAGACACCGGACGGGCCGCGTACGCACCCGGAGTTCCGCCCGTCGGGGCCGGGGGTCAGTGCGCCAGCACCGGCACCTCGACGGCCTCCTCGGCACCGGCGGCCGAGCCGCTCGTCGCGCCGGGACGGCCCGCGTTGACGAAGGTGAAGGCCACGGCCGAGGCCGCCACCAGGATCCCGAAGGACACCCAGATCGCGGTCGAGAAGCCGTGCACCATGCCCTGGAACTGCAGCACCTTGGCGGCGGCCGGGTCGGCCGCGGCGGCGGCGGTCAGGTGCGAGGCCAGCCAGCCGGTGGTGGCGCTGGCCGCGATGGTGTTCAGCAGCGCGGTGCCGATCGCGCCGCCGACCTGCTGCGAGGTGTTGACCATCGCCGAGGCCACGCCCGCGTCGCGCGGCTGCACGCCGTGCGTGGCGAGGCTCATGGCCGGCATGAACGCGGTGCCCATGCCGAGGCCCATCAGGATCAGGCCGGGCAGGATGTGGACCGGGTAGGAGGAGTCCAGGCCGATCTGGGTCAGGATCAGCATGCCGATCGAGGCGACCAGGAAGCCGGGCGCCATCAGGAAGCGCGCCGGGACCCGGGTCATCAGCCGGGCGCCGATCTGGGTCGAGCCGGTGATCATGCCCGCCACCATCGGCAGGAACGCGACGCCGGTCAGGACCGGGCTGTAGCCCAGCACGATCTGCAGGTAGTAGGTCAGGAACAGGAACAGGCCGAACATGCCGATCACGGCCATGCCGAGCGACAGGTAGACCCCGCCGCGGTTGCGGTCGAGCACCACGCGCAGCGGCAGCAGCGGGGCCTTCACCCGGCGCTCGACCACGACGAACGCGGTCAGCAGCAGGGCGGCGGCGACGAACAGGCCCAGCGTGCTGCCGGCCGTCCAGCCGCTCGTCTCGGCGCGGGTGAAGCCGTAGACCAGGGAGACCAGGCCGGTGGTCACCAGCAGCACGCCCGGGACGTCCAGGCGGTTGCGGTTGCGGCCCTCGGCGGGCTCGCGGATCACCAGGACGGCGCCCGCGGCGGCGATGATCGCGAACGGGATGTTGACGAAGAAGGTCCAGCGCCAGTTCATGTACTCGGTGAGCAGGCCGCCGAGGATCAGACCGATGGCGCCGCCGCCGCCGGCGATCGCGCCGTAGATGCCGAAGGCCTTGGCGCGCTCCTTGGCCTCGGTGAAGGTCACCGCGAGCAGGGACAGCGCGGCGGGTGCGAGCAGCGCGCCGAACGCGCCCTGGAGGGCGCGGGCGCCGAGCAGCATCGCGGTGTTGGCCGCGGCGCCGCCGAGTGCGGAGGCGAGGGCGAAGCCGGTCAGGCCGACGATGAAGGTGCGCTTGCGGCCCCACAGGTCGGCGATCCGGCCGCCGAACAGCAGGAGGCCGCCGAAGGCCAGCGCGTAGGCGGTGATGACCCACTGGCGGTTGCCGTCGGATATGCCGAGGTCGCGCTGGGCGGACGGCAGGGCGATGTTCACGATGGTCGCGTCGAGGACGACCATCAGCTGGGCGAGGCCGATGAAGATCAGCGCCTTCCAGCGCCTGGGATCGGGCAGCGTCGCCGGGCGGGCGTCGGTTTCGGGCATGGCGGTACTCACTTCACGGGTGCGTGCGGGGCGGGAGAGGGGTCGACGGGCTTACGGCGCGCGCGAGTCGGCGCCGTACGCGGGCATGCCGGGGTCAGGCCTCGCGGCCTGGAGGGCTCCGGTCGGTCGGGGGCGTGGGGCTCTGGGGGTCGGAACGGATCAGTGGTGGGCGGCCTGGAAGTCCTCGAAGGTGGCGGGCCGGCCGGGCAGGACCGAACGGGCGGGTGCCCGCAGGCCGTCCAGGAAGAGCTGGAGGTGCCGGTGCACGAAGTCGTCGAGCATCCGGCAGGAGGTGTTCGGCAGGGGACGGGAGAGCTGGGCGATCGCGATGAACAGGTCGCCGTGGTCGACGTCCGGCCGCAGCTCGCCCGCCGCGCGGGCCCGCTCCAGCAGGCCGCCGACGGCCGCGCGCATCCGGTCGCGGATCTCGACGACGTCCGGGTCGAACGGGTCCACCCGGGTGCCGAAGACCGTGCACAGCGCGCCGACCTTCTCCTCGACGGTCGCGTGCGCGAACCGCTGGAGCGCGTCGAACGGGCCGGTGCCGCCGTCCGCGTCCGCCTCGGCCGCCGCCGTCTCGGCGAGGGCCAGGATGCGGCCCTTGACGAGCAGCGCCACGGCCTTGATCAGCGACGTGCGGTCCGGGAAGTTCCGGTACAGCGTGGCGTTGCCGACCCCCGCCCGCTTCGCGATCTCGTCCAGCGGCACCTCGGCACCGTGCTCGACGAACGCGTCCCGGGCCGCCAGCACGATCCGCTCCCGGTTCCGGGTGGCATCGGCACGCAACTTGGGCGCCCGGACGCTCTCCGCGGAACGGGCCGGCTTGGTGGCGGCGGTGGTCACGACGACTGCTCCTCATCAGGATACCGGGGAACTTCTCCCCGCTTCTGCCTACGAAAGTCCAAACGGGGATTCCGTCCCCGGATATTTCAGCCTGCGATGTGACCTGCGTCACATGTCAGGGTGGAGTGGCGGGGAGCGCTCCGGCACGGGGTCCTCGCGACCCGCTTCGCTGAACGCGGCCGTGTCGGGCCGGGCGGGGGTACGTCCGTCGGCCTAGGCTGTGGGCGTCCCGGGCGGCCGGTGGGCCGCGGGTGTCGGGAGGGGCCCGGCGGCCGGGTGGTGGCGAGGAGGTCCGCGATGGGCAGCGGTGAGACCGCCCGGGTGCGCTGCGTGGCGGCCGTTCCGTGCTGGGTGAGCCTGACGGCCCGGGACCTGGGGGACGCGCAGGCGTTCTACGGGCCGCTGCTGGGCTGGGAGTTCGAGCCCGGGCCGGACCGCTTCGGCCCCTACGTGCACGCGGTGGTCGGCGGCGAGGCGGTGGCCGGGCTGGGTGTCGCGGGCGGCGGCTGGGCGATCCCGGTCGCGTGGACGAGCTACTTCGGGACGGAGAGCGCCGACGCCGCCGCCGACGCGGTGCGCGAGCGCGGGGCCACGCTGGCCGTCGGGCCGCTGGCCTTCGACGTCGGGCGGATCGCGTTCGCCGCGGACCCGGTCGGCGCCGCGTTCGGCATCTGGGAGGGCCCGCCGGGCCGGGCCCGGCGGCTGGACCTGCCGGGCGCCCCGGTCTGGATCGAGCTGCGCACCCCGGACCCGTTCGCCGCGGCCCTGTTCTACGGCGAGGTGTTCCGCTGGGACGGCCGCGACCCGGAGCGGTTCGACGTGCGCTGGGAGCACGACCGGGTGGTGCTGCGGGCGGAGGGCCACAGCGTCGCGGCGCTCGCCAAGGAGCAGGCGGGCGGCCCGGCGGGTGCGCCGCCGCACTGGGAGGTGTCGTTCTCCGTCGAGGACACCGACCGGGCGATCGTGATGGCCGAAGAGCTGGGCGGTTCGGCGCTCGGCCCCGCCTTCGACTCCCCGTACGGGCGGGTGGCCCGCCTCCAGGACCCGGCGGGCGGCCGGTTCGCGGTGATCAGCCCGAAGGGCTAGCCGGGCCGGCCTCGGCGATCTCCTCGCGGTCGGCCCGCAGCCGCTCGCCGAGCGCCGCGCGGGCCGCGGCGGGCAGGGCCTTGCGGGCGGCGGGGAAGAGCTGCTTCTCCTCGGTCGCGTGGTGCCGCCGGACGGTGTCGGCGAGTCCGCCGAGGAGAGTGGCGAAGGCGGGGTCGCCGGGGGAGAGCCCCTGCAGGTCGGACAGGTACTGCCCGATCGCCAGGTGGTCGTGGATGCAGCCGAAGACCAGCGCCCCGCCGTCGGGCACGTCGTGCTGGACGACCGGGAAGAGGTGCTCCTCCTCGGCGGCGCAGTGGGTGAACAGCAGGTCGGTGAGCGTCGCCAGCAGGTCGGTGCGCTCGGCGGTGCCGTCGGGCGCGGACTCGATCCGGGTGAGCAGCTCGGCGACCGCCCGGTGGTCGGCGGTGAACTCGCCGAGGATGTCCGGCCTGCGCATGGCACGCCCGCCTCTCGCACGGAAACGTCCCCCTGGCTACCTCCAGTGTCCGGCATCGGCTGGCGTGGACGACGAATCCGCAGGTCATCGGCCTCCTAGGGGTGGTCGCGGCGCCCGGTGAGGGCGAGCAGGCGGGTCTGGGGGGCCGCGTCGTCCGGAACGGGGACGGGCGGGGCGAACGCGCCGGTGCCCGACAGGTCGCCGTAGCCGCCGATCGCGGCGAGGGCGAAGTCGACGAGGCCGGCCGGCAGCCGGGTCGGGTGGCCGATGCCCTCGGCGAGGTCCCAGGCGTGGATGACGAGGTCGGTGGTGACCTGGTCCAGGTAGTACTGCCCGGAGACGTCCCCGAACGACAGGTGGACGGTGAGCCCGGTGGCGCCGGGGACGGCGAAGGCGTGCCTGGCGGCGTCGGCGGCGGCCGTCCACGCGGCGACCGGGTCGTCGCCGAGGACGTCGCCGTCGAAGCGGCCGCCGACCTCCGCGACGGTGGCGCCCATCAGCAGTTCGGGGATCCACAGTTGCTCGCCGGTGAGGTGGTTGACGAGGTCGCGGACGGACCAGTCGGTGCACGGGGTGGGGGCGTCCCACTGGCCGGGGCCGATCAGCCGGACCTGCTCGCCGAAGGCGGCGAGGGCCTCGGGGTAGGGCGTGCCGGGAATCGCGGCCAGTTCGTGGTGCGCGCTTTCAGCCATGCCTCCACCCTGCCCCGCGCAGGGCCGGGCCCGCGAGTTGTCGGCGCGCCGTCAGTTGTTCAAATTCGAACTCCAAGGTACGGTCGAGGAGCGGCCGGTTCAACGTTAAACAAAGCGGGGTGTCCGAGCTCGGCCGCATCACCACACCCGCCCCGCGACCGACCCCCCCATCGATGGAGACGCGCATGCCGAGCAGCAGCCCGAGCACGACCGCCCCCACCACTTCCGCCCGTTCGAACCGGGTGGCCTCCGGGCCGGCGGAGACCTCCCCGCACGCCTACGACGCCGGGCTCCTGCTCCTGCGCCTCGTGCTCGGCCTGACCATGGCCGCGCACGGCAGCCAGAAGCTGTTCGGCTGGTTCGGCGGCGGCGGGATCGACGGCACCGGCCAGTTCTTCACCGCGAGCGGCTACCCGGCGGGCAACGCCATGGCCGTCGTCGCGGGCCTCACCGAGACGGCGGGCGGCCTCGCGCTCGCGATCGGCCTGCTCACCCCGCTGGCCGGCGCCGCGATCCTCGGCACGATGGTCAACGCGATAGCCGTCACCTGGGGCGGCGGCTTCTTCCTGCCGAAGGGCAACGAGTACGAGCTGCTGCTCACGGCCGGCGCCGCCGCGCTCGCCCTGACCGGCCCCGGCCGCTACGCCGTGGACCGCTTCCTGCCGGTGGTGCGGGCGCACCGCCTGGCGTACGGCGCGGCCGCCGTCGTGGTCGGACTGGTGACCGCGGGCGCGATCCTGCTGCTCCGCAAGTAGGCATCAACTCCCTTGCAGTGAAGCCGTGGTGACGTATCGTCACCACGGCTTCGCCGTTCGCTCCGCGCCCGGTCACCCGCCGATCCGCACCAGCGCCAGCGTGATGTTGTCCGGCCCGCCGGCCTCGATCGCGGCCCGCCACAGCTCGAACGCCGCCTTCCCGTCCGACCGGTCCGAGTCCCCTGCGGTCCGGGCCAGCAGGTCGGCGAGTTCCTCCTCGGGCACCGGGTCGGTCAGCCCGTCGCTGCACACCAGGTAGCGGTCGCCGGCGGCGAGCGGGGCCGTCCGCACGTGCGGTTCGACGAAGGTCAGGCCGAGCGAGCCGCCCAGCGTCTGGGTGACCATCGAGGTGGTGCGCCGGCCTGGCGGCAGCGGCGGGCTGTCGTCCACGCTCACCAGCCGCAGGCCGTCCGCGGTGACCCGGTAGACCCGGCTGTCGCCGACGTTGAACGCCACCGCCCGCTCGGGCAGCAGCACCAGGCCGGCCACCGTCGTGCCCATCGCGGCCAGCTCCGGCTCCTCGGCGGCGGCCGCGTAGACGGCGCGGTTGCACTCCTGGAGCTCCTCGCGGACCGCCTCCTCGTCGCCGAGCCCGGGACCGTCCGCGGCGAGCCGGCGGGCCACCAGCGCGCTCGCCACCTCGCCGCCGGGGTGGCCGCCGAGGCCGTCGGCGACCGCGACGACGCAGGGCGGGCCGAACGGGAAGAGCAGGGTCTGCGGGTTGGTGGTCACCGTGGCGCAGAGCGTCCACGGTCCGATCGTGAGGCTGTCCTCGTTGTGCTCGCGCACCAGGCCCTCGTGGCTCAGCGCGCTCACCGCGATGTACGGCGCCATCGGTTCGCCGCCCTTCGGGAGCTCTCATCCCATTGTCGGGGGGACCCGCGGCCCGGCGCGAAAGCGGGAAGCGGAAGCCGGAAGCAGGGCGCGGGACACGGGAACCGCGACAGATCGAAGGTTCGACGACCGGCCCCGCGCCCGGCCCCGCGCCCGGGTGCGCGCCGCCCGCGCCGATCCTCCTGCTCTGCGGTGTAATCGTACGAATGATCAGATTCGCGCCTTCCTGACGGCGCCTTCCTGACGTCCCTCGGAGGGAACCCCCCATGCAGCCCGAGCCGCCCGAGCCGCAAGCCGTCCTGTCCCCGCTGACCGGCGCGGCCGTCTTCCTCGTGCTCACCGTGCACTCCGGCGGCGAGGACACCGTCCGCGCCCTCCTGCCCGACCTCGCCGGACTGCGCCGTTCGGTCGGCTTCCGCGCCCCCGAGGGTGGTCTGACCTGCGTCACCGGCATCGGCTCGGACGCCTGGGACCGGCTCTTCGCGGGCCCGAGGCCGGCCGGGCTGCACCCGTTCCGCGAGGTGGCCGGCGCCCGCCACCGCGCCCCGGCCACCCCCGGCGACCTCCTGCTGCACGTGCGGGCCGAGCGGACGGACCTGTGCTTCGAGCTCGCCGCCCGGCTCACCGAGCGCCTCGCGGGCGCGGCCGCCGTCGTCGACTCCGTCCAGGGCTTCCAGTACTTCGACGACCGCGACCTGCTCGGCTTCGTCGACGGCACCGAGAACCCCGAGGGCCGCGCCGCCGAGACCGCCGCGCTGGTCGGCGACGAGGACCCGGGCTTCGCCGGCGGCAGCTACGTCGTCGTCCAGAAGTACCTGCACGACCTCGACAAGTGGAACGCGCTGAGCACCGAGGAGCAGGAGGGGGCGGTCGGGCGCACCAAGCTCGGCGACATCGAGCTCGACGACGACGTCAAGCCCGCCGACTCGCACGTCGCGCTCACCGTCCTCACCGGGCCGGACGGCGGGGAGCGGAAGATCGTCCGCTTCAACATGCCGTTCGGCTCCTTCGAGCGCGGCGGCGAGTACGGCACCTACTTCATCGGCTACGCGCGCACCCCCGAGGTGACCGAGGAGATGCTGCGCAACATGTTCGTCGGCCGCCCGCCCGGCACCACCGACCGGCTGCTCGACTTCTCCACCGCCGTCACCGGCTCGCTGTTCTTCGTCCCGACCGCCGACTTCCTCGACACCCCTCCGCCCCCGCCGCCCGGGCCGGGCGCCGTCCCGGGGGACGGCTCGCTCGGCATCGGCAGCCTCAAGCGGACCCCCTGACAAGGACCTTCGCACCATGGACAACCTGCACCGGGACCTCGCCCCCGTCTCCGCCGCCGCCTGGGCCGAGATCGAGGAGGAGGCCCGCCAGACCTTCACCCTGCACGTCGCCGGCCGCCGCGCCGTCGATCTGCGCGGCCCCGACGGCGCCGGGCTGGCCGCCGTCGGCACCGGCCACCTCGCCGCGATCGACCCGCCCGCCGACGGCGTCCTGGCCCACGCCCGCGAGGCCCGGCCGGTGGTCGAGCTCCGCGTCCCGTTCACCGTCGCGCGCGAGGCCGTCGACGACGTCGAGCGCGGCGCCCGCGACTCCGACTGGCAGCCGGTCAAGGACGCCGCCCGCACCCTCGCCCTCGCCGAGGACCGTGCCGTCTTCGAGGGCTACCGGGCCGCCGCCATCGAGGGCATCCGCGCCGCCGCCACCAACCCGCCCGTCCCGCTCCCGGCCGACGTCCGCGACTACCCCAACGCCGTCAGCCGCGCCCTCACGGCGCTGCGCCTCGCGGGCGTCGGCGGCCCGTACTCGCTGCTCCTCGGCGCGGACGCGTTCACCGCCGTCAACGAGACCAGCGACCACGGCTACCCCGTCCACAACCACCTCGCCCGGCTCCTGGACGGCGAGATCATCTGGGCCCCCGCCATCGAGGGCGCCCTCCTGCTCTCCGCCCGCGGCGGCGACTTCGAACTCGTCCTCGGCCAGGACGTCTCGGTCGGCTACCTCTCCCACGACGCCGACTCCGTCCGGCTGTACCTCCAGGAGTCGCTCACCTTCCGCGTCCACACCGGCGAGGCCGCCGTGGCCCTGGGCGGACCGGCGCCGCAGGACGGCCCGAGGGCCCCGGGCCACCGTGAAGGGTACTGAGTTCCTTTACGAGGGGTACTGAGTGCCGTATTGTCGTCCCGGAGCCTCTGACGCCAGTCGAAGAGAGCCGACACGGCATGCCGGTCCAGGTGGCGCTTGCGGGCGCATGGCGCGGCCGGGCCGGGATTGGCACTCAGTACCCTCGGCATGACCTGAGGCCAAGGATCCAGTGCACCCGTGACAGGAGAACCGCTCATGACCTTGAGGATCGTCGTCTGTGTGAAGCACGTGCCGGACGCGACGGGTGACCGTCGTTTCGCGGACGACCACACCACCGACCGGGAGGGCGTGGACGGCCTCCTGTCGGAGCTGGACGAGTACGGCGTGGAGCAGGCGCTGCGGATCGCGGAGGCGAACGAGGGCGCCGAGGTGACCGTGCTGACGGTGGGGCCGGACGACGCGAAGGACGCGCTGCGCAAGGCGCTGTCGATGGGTGCGGACAAGGCCGTGCACGTGAACGACGACGACATCCACGGTTCGGACGTGATCGGGACGTCGGCGGTCCTGGCGAAGGCGCTGGAGAAGACCGGGTTCGACCTGGTGATCGGTGGCATGGCGTCGACGGACGGTTCGATGGGTGTGCTGCCGGCGCTGCTGGCGGAGCGTCTGGGTGTGCCGCAGGTGACGCTGCTGTCGGAGGTGTCGGTCGAGGGCGGCGTGGTGCGGGGCCGTCGTGACGGTGACGCGGCGACGGAGCTGGTCGAGGCGTCGCTGCCGGCGGTCGTGTCGGTGACGGACCAGTCGGGCGAGGCCCGGTACCCGTCGTTCAAGGGCATCATGGCGGCGAAGAAGAAGCCGGTGCAGTCGCTGGACCTGGACGACCTGGGCATCGAGGCGGACGAGGTCGGTCTGGCGGGCGCGTGGACGGCGGTCGACTCGGTGGTGGCGCGTCCGGCGCGCACCGCGGGCACGGTCGTCAAGGACGAGGGCGAGGGCGGCAAGCAGCTCGCCGCCTTCCTCGCGGACCAGAAGTTCATCTGAGCCGCGCCCCCCAAACCCCGCCCCAGCGAAACACGGAGACATTGAGCAATGGCTGAGATTCTCGTTCTGGTCGACCACGCCGACGGCGCCGTCCGCAAGCCGGCCCTGGAGCTGCTGACCCTGGCCCGCCGCATCGGCGAGCCGTCGGCCGTCGTCCTCGGTGCCGGTGGTGCCGCGGCCGACATCGCCGCCAAGGCCGCCGAGTTCGGCGCCGCGAAGGTGTACGTCGCCGACGGCGCCGAGTTCGCCGACCAGCTGGTCGTCCCCAAGGTGGACGCCCTGGCCCAGATCGCCAAGACCGTGTCGCCCGCCGCGGTGCTGGTCACGTCCTCCGGCGAGGGCAAGGAGATCGCCGCCCGCGTCGCCCTGCGGATCGGCTCCGGCATCATCACCGACGCCGTCGACCTGGAGGCCGGCGACGGCGCTCCGGTCGCCACCCAGTCGGTGTTCGCCGCGTCCTTCCAGGTGAAGTCCACGGTCACCAAGGGCGCGCCGGTCATCACCGTCAAGCCGAACGCCGTCGCCCCGGAGGCCGCCCCGGCCGCCGGCGCGGTCGAGAACGTGTCGGTGGAGTTCACCGGCAACGCCGCCAAGGTCGTCTCGCGCACCCCGCGCGTGTCCACCGGCCGCCCGGAGCTGACCGAGGCCGCCATCGTGGTCTCCGGCGGCCGCGGCGTCGGTGCCGCCGAGGGCTTCGGCGTCGTCGAGGAGCTCGCCGACTCGCTCGGCGCGGCCGTCGGCGCCTCCCGCGCCGCCGTCGACGCCGGCTGGTACCCGCACACCAGCCAGGTCGGCCAGACCGGCAAGCAGGTCTCGCCGCAGCTGTACGTGGCCAACGGCATCTCCGGCGCGATCCAGCACCGGGCCGGCATGCAGACCTCGAAGACCATCGTGGCCGTCAACAAGGACCCCGAGGCCCCGATCTTCGAGCTGGTCGACTACGGCGTCGTCGGCGACCTGTTCGCCGTCCTGCCGCAGCTCACCGCCGAGGTGAAGGCCCGCAAGGGCTGATCCGCCCCGCGGGGACGGAGGGCGTGGTGCCGGGTGCTCGGTGCCGCGCCCTCCGGCGTTCCCGGGCCGCCCCGCTGTTCACGGGCCGCTGGTCCCGTCCTGCTGGTCCCGGGCCGCTGTTCCCGTCCCGTTGGTCCCGTCCCGCTGTTCCCGGGCGTTCGCGGCGGGCCCGTAGAGTCGGCGCGACACCTGTGGAGAGGCGAGGACGGACGCATGGCACTGCTGACTGCACTTCAGGGCGGCTTCGGGGACTCCGCCGACGCGCTGCGGATCGACGGGCGCGCGTTCTCGCGGGAGGACCTGCTGGGCGCGGCGACCGCCGTGGCCGACCGGGTCGCCGGTGCCCCCGCGCTCGCGGTGCTGGCGCGGCCGAGCGTCGAGACCGTCACCGCCGTGGTCGGCGGCCTGTTGGCGGGCGTGCCCGTGGTGCCGCTGCCGCCCGACTCCGGGCCGAAGGAGCGCGAGCACATCCTGCGCGACTCGGGGGCCGCGCTGCTGGCGCACGCCATCGGGGACAGCGCGGTCGAGGACATCGCGGTGGGCGCCGCGGCGGCGGGCGCGGCGGGCGGCGTCGAGGCGCTGCCGGTCGATCCGGCGGCGCGTTCCGCGACGACGTACGCCGAGCCGGCCGGGGATGCCGCCGGGTTCGTCCTCTACACCTCCGGTACCACGGGCGCGCCGAAGGGTGCGGTGATCCGCCGCGAGGCCGTCGCCGCCGACCTGGACGCGCTCGCCGCCGCCTGGCAGTGGACCGCCGGGGAAACGCTCGTCCACGGCCTGCCGCTCTTCCACGTCCACGGCCTGGTGCTCGGCGTGCTCGGCGCCCTGCGCACCGGCAGCCGCCTCGTCCACACCGGCCGGCCCACTCCCGCCGGGTACGCGGCCGCCGGTGGCAGCCTGTACTTCGGCGTGCCGACCGTCTGGTCCCGGCTGGCGGCGGACCCGGAGGCCGCGTCCGCCCTCGCCGGCGCCCGGCTGCTGGTCTCGGGCAGCGCGCCGCTGCCCGTCCCGGTGTTCGAGAGGCTCGCGGAGCTGACCGGCCACGCGCCCATCGAGCGCTACGGGATGACGGAGTCGCTGATCACCGTCAGCACCCGGGCCGACGGCGAGCGCCGGCCCGGCAGCGTCGGCCTGCCGCTGGACGGCGTCCGCACCCGGCTGGTCGGCGAGGACGGCGCGCCCGTGCCGTCCGACGGGGAGACCGTCGGCGAGCTGCAGGTCGCCGGGCCGACCCTCTTCTCCGGCTACCTCAACCGGCCGGAGGCCGACGCCGAGGCGTGGACCGCGGACGGCTGGTTCCGCACCGGCGACGTCGCGGTGATCGGCCCGGACGGCTTCCACCGGATCGTCGGCCGCGCCTCGGTGGACCTGATCAAGAGCGGCGGCTACCGGATCGGCGCCGGCGAGGTGGAGGCCGCGCTGCGCGACCACCCGGCCGTCGCCGACGCGGCGGTGGTCGGCGCGCCGGACGAGGACCTCGGGCAGGCCGTCGTCGCGTACGTCATCGCGGACGGTCCGGTGACGGGGGACCAGCTGACGGCGTTCGTGGCCGAGCGGCTGTCCGTGCACAAGCGCCCGCGGCGGGTCGTCCTGGTGCCCGAACTCCCAAGGAACGCCATGGGAAAGGTGCTCAAGAAGCAGCTGCTGGCGGAGTCCGGCGAGCGGTGATGAGGGGGCGTCGGGAACCGCTCCGGTGACGGGGGCTCACCCTGATGCCCCGTTCGGTGCTCACCCTTCGTGACCCTTCCTTTGGCTCACTCCACTGCGCGCCGGGTGCGGACGCGTGCCTAACGTGACACGCGACAGGACCGAATCGTCCGGTCCGTCCCCTTTGGGGTCGGTTCGACGGCTCGGACCACTCCGCGTTTCCGCAGCAGTGAAGGAAGTCAGCAGGATGACCACGGTCAACACCGGCGCACCGGATGCCTCCGACGAGCCGACCCGGCAGCACGCCACCACCCCCACCGCCGACCGCAGGGCCGCGGCCCGTCCCTCCCGGGCCGGGCGGGTGCGCCGCGGGATAGGCATGGTGGCCGTGATCGTCGCCGGCGCGGGTGTGATCGGCCTCGGCACCGGCGTGACCCCCGCGTCCGCCGAGTCGGCGCCGGCCCACGCCGGCTGGGACGGGTCGCGGTACTGGTTCAAGAACAGCAAGGGCGAGTGGCGCTGGACGACGCACTACAGCGTCTACAAGGCGCGCACCGGGGGCGGCTCGACGGCCAAGACGTCGTCCTCGACTTCCGGCGCGAAGTCCAACGGGGGGATCAAGCAGGGCTGGGACGGGTCGCGGTACTGGTTCAAGAACAGCAAGGGCGAGTGGCGCTGGACCACCCACTACGACATCTACCTCAACCGCACGGGGGGAGGGGGCTCGTCCTCGTCGTCCTCCTCCAGCGCGGCGCCGCCCGCGGCGGACCGGAACGTCGAGACGGCGATCCAGTTCGCGCTCGCGCAGCTCGGCAAGCCCTTCGAGATCGCGGGCAACGGGCCGGACGGCTACGACTGCTCCGGCCTGGTGCAGCAGGCGTTCCGGCGCGGCGGCATCGACCTGCCGCGGGTGGCCAACGACCAGTACGAGGCGACCACGCCGATCAACGCGGGCCAGCTGCGCCGCGGCGACCTGCTGTTCTGGTCGCCCGACGGCACGAGGCGGGGCATCCAGCACGTGGCGATCTACCTGGGCAACAACCAGTACGTCGAGGCGGCCCGGCCGGGGACCAACATCCGGATCTCGGGCATCAGCAGCGGCTACTACCCGGCCTACATGGGGCGTCCGTAGCCGTGTGAGCGGAGGGCGTTCGGACCTGTTCGGGCCCGAACGCCCTTTCTGCGTCAGGACATTGACCTCGGGAGGTGCCGGGTCAGAGGTCCGTCGGGCGGGGGAGGGCCCCGCGGGCGCCGGTGGTGTCGACCACGGTGAAGTCTCGGCTCGGTGGCGGTGCGGGTCGGCGGCAGGTGTCGGGGGATCCGGTGCGCGGGCGGGGACGCGGAGGGCGTACGGTCGTGCGCGGGGGTGGTGCGCGTGGGGCGTGTGCCGTTGTGTGAGCGCCGTTGTATCGGCGCGCGAGCCGGCTTGATGGGGCGCGGCGGGGGCGGGCCGTAGGCGTGCGAAGCGCGCACGGAGGCCTGCGCGAACGGTCGGCGCCGTCCGCCGCCCGGGCTCCTGGCCTGGGCACATGCCGCTGTCACAGGGCAGGCCGGGGCGGCGCAGTGGAGGGCGCGGGAAGGTATGGGGAGCCGCGCGGCGGGGGTACCACCACGGGTGGCGCTGGTTCGACGACGGGGGCGCCGCCCGGTGCGAACGGCATCGGGGGAAGTCGAGGGGCAGGGGACGTTGTGATCGTCTGGGTCAATGGCACGTTCGGGGCGGGCAAGACCAGCGCCTGCCGCGAGTTGGTGGAACTGCTTCCCGGGAGCACGCTGTTCGACCCCGAGCTGGTGGGGGCCGGGCTGCGGGGGATGCTCCCGGCCGACCGGCTGTCGGCGGTGTCGGACTTCCAGGACCTGCCGGCCTGGCGCCGGCTCGTCCCCGAGGTGGCGGCCGCGCTGCTCGGCGAGGTGCCGGGCCCCCTGGTGGTCCCGATGACCCTGCTCAGAGAGGACTACCGGGACGAGATCTTCGGCGACCTGGCCTCGCACGGCATCGCGGTGCACCACGTCGTCCTGGATCCCGAAGAAACGATCCTGCGGGAGCGCATCGAGCAGCGCGACGCGTGCCCGGGCGACCCCGAGGCCAGCGACCGGGTCCGCCGGTGGGGCCTGGAGCACCTGCCGCGCTACCGCGCCGCCCGGCGCTGGCTGCTGCGCGACGCCCGCGCGCTCGACACCGGCGGGCTCACGCCGCGCGAGACCGCCGAACGGATAGCCGACCTCGTCCGCGACGGCGCCGCCCGCTGTCCGATCGTCCAGACGCCCGACCCGACCGAGGACACCGTCGCCTCCGCCGTCCTGTTCTTCGACGAGCAGGACCGCGTGCTCCTCGTCGATCCGGTCTACAAGCCCGACTGGGACTTCCCGGGCGGCGTCGTCGAACGCGGCGAGGCCCCCACCGACGCCGCCCTGCGCGAGACCGCCGAGGAACTCGGCCTGCGGCTCGACCCGGCCGTCCTGCGGCTGCTCGCCGTCGACTGGGAGCCGCGCACCGGGCCGCGCCGCGGCGGCCTGCGGCTCATGTACGACGGCGGGCTGCTGGACGCCACCGCCCGGCAGGGGCTCCTGCTCCAGCGGGAGGAGCTGCGGAACTGCCGCTTCGTCACGCTGGACGAGGCCGCCGACCTGCTGCCGCCGAGTCGGTACCGGCGGCTGGCCGCGACCCTGGACGCCCGGCGCAGCGGGGAGCTGCGGTACCTGGAGGCGGGGCGGCGGGTCGCGGCGGGGCTGGCCAGGGCGGCGGACGCGGCGTAGGCGGTGCGCGGGGCCCGGTGCGAGGGGCGAGGGGCGAGGTGCGAGCGGCGAGGGGCGAGGGGTGGCGGAGCAGTGGGGCGCGGGGCGGCGGAGTGCCCCGGAACGGCGGAGCGGCTCCAAACGGTAGGGCGTGGGCGGTCGGCGGGCCGGGGTGGGAGCGGGCAGGATGGGCGCATGCCGTTCACGTTCAGCCACCCCGCCGCCGTCCTGCCCCTGCTGCGCGCCGCCGGGGAGCGCGGGCCGCTCGTGGCGTCGGCGCTGGTCGCCGGGTCGATGGCGCCCGACGTGCCGTTCTTCGCCGAGTCCCTGCTGCCCGGGGTGTACGGGCACGGCGGGTTGACGCACCGGTGGTGGGCGGTGCCGACGCTGGACGTGGCGGTCGCGGGCGCGCTGGTGGCGGGCTGGCACGGGCTTCTGCGGGGGCCGCTGGTGGCGCTGCTGCCCGAGCGGTGGGCGGGAGCGGCGGAGGCGCTGACGGTTCCGCGCGGTGGCGTGATGGCGGTGGCGCGCCGTGGCGGCCCGGAGGCGGCGGCACGAGCGGGGTGGTTCGCGGTGTCGGCGGCGGTCGGCGCGGCCACGCACGTGGGGTGGGACGCCTTCACCCACGAGGGGCGGTTGGGGGTGCGGCTGCTGCCGGTGCTCGACCGGGAGGTGGCCGGTGTGCCGCTCTACTCGGCTCTGCAGTACGGGAGTTCGGCCCTCGCGCTCGCGGCCGTGGGCGGCTGGGCGGTGCGCGCGGCGCGGGCCGTCGAGCCGGTGCGGCCCGCCGTCGCGCTCTCGCCGACGGGCCGGAGGGCCGCCGTCGTGGCGCTGGGCCTGGCGACGGCGGCCGGGGTGGCGCACCGGATCAGCCCGTTGCGCCGCGGCCTGATCCCGGAGTTCTGCTTCGGCGCCGGGGCCGGGCTCGCGGTGGGTGCGGCCGGTTACGCGGCGGCCGTCGCGGCCGTGGTGGCGGCCAGGGGCCGGCGACTGGGAGCAGCCGCCGGCCGGGCGGCGGGCGCGGTGCCCGGTGCGTCCCCGGGGGCACCGGGGGCACCGGGGGCACCGGGCGGCGCATCGTCCGATGGGTCGTCCGGTGGGTCGTCCGGTGTGTCCTCGGGGCGGCGCGTGCCCGCCGCGGGGGCGGGCACAACCTTCGTCAGGCGGAGCGCAGTTCGGCGTAGTGACGCAGGAACAGGGCCTCGCTGAGGGCCATCAGCTCCAGCTCCTTCGGGTCCACGCTCTCGTTGACCGCGTGGATCTGGGTCGTCGGCTCCTCCACGCCGATCAGCACGATCTCGGCCTGCGGGTACAGCGTGCGCAGCGTGTCGCAGAGCGGGATCGAACCGCCCTCGCCGGAGACGACCATCGGGGTGCCGAAGGCCTCGGCCATGGCCTTGCCCATCGCCTCGTAGGCCGGGCCGGTGGTGTCGGCGCTGAACGCCGCGCCGTTGCCCTGGCGCTCGACCGTCAGGTGCGCGCCGAGCGGCACGTGCGCCTCCAGGTGGGCGACCAGCAGGTCCTGGGCGGCGGCCGAGTCGGTGCCCGGCGGCACCCGCAGGCTCACGAGCGCCTTGGCGGCGGCCTGCACGGACGAGGTCGCGCCGATCACCGGCGGGGCGTCGATGCCGAGGACGGTGACGGACGGGCGGGCCCAGAGCCGGTCGGCGACGGAGCCGGTACCGGTGAGGGCGACGCCGTCCAGCACCTTGGCGTCGGCGCGGAACTGCTCCTCCGGGTACTGGACGCCCTCCCAGGTCTGGCCGGTGGCCAGCCCGGCGACGGCGACGTCGCCGTTCTCGTCGTGCAGCGAGGCGAGCACCTTCACGAGGGACTGCAGCGCGTCCGGGGCGGCGCCGCCGAAGGCGCCGGAGTGCAGGTTGCCGGCGAGGGTGGTGAGGGAGACCTCGACGACCGTCATGCCGCGCAGCGACGCGGTGACGGTGGGCAGGCCGGGGGCGAAGTTGCCGGTGTCGCCGATGACGATGACGTCGGCGGTGAGGAGCTCCGGGTGCGCCTCGGCGTACTGCTGGAGGCCGCCGGTGCCCTGCTCCTCCGAGCCCTCGACGATGATCTTCAGGCCGACCGGGTACGCGTCCCCGTACACCTGGCGCAGGGCGCGCAGGGCGGTCAGGTGCATCAGGATGTTGCCCTTGCAGTCGGCCGCGCCGCGGCCGTACCAGCGGCCGTCACGCTCGGTCAGTTCGAAGGCGGGGCTCAGCCAGGCGTCCTCGTCGAGCGGCGGCTGGACGTCGTAGTGCGAGTACAGCAGGACCGTCGGCGCGCCCTCGGGGCCGGGGAGCTCGGCGTAGACGGACTGGGTGCCGTCCGGGGTGTCGATCAGCTGCACGTTGGTCAGGCCCTCGGCGGCGAACGCCTCGGCGGTCCAGCGCGCGGCCTTCTCGCACTCCTCGACCGGGAACTGGCGCGGGTCGGCGACCGACGGGAAGGCGACCAGCTCGGCGAGGTCGGTGCGGGCGCGGTCCATCAGGGACCGGACGGCGTCGGCCAGGGGCTGTGACATCGGGGCTGCTCCGGGGACGGGGCCGCCCGAGGGATGGTCCGGGCGGGTACGGGCGGTTGGGGTACCGCCGATCATAGGCGGAGCGGCGGGCGAGGGTGGGCGGGTGAGGGTGCGGTGCGGGTGCGGCGGTGTGGTGCGGGGTGGTCGCCGTGGTGTGGTGCGGCTCGGCAGGGACCGGTGCGGACGCATAGGATTGCTCGACGTGACTGACTCCGGAAGCTCCGATTCCCGCAGCCCGCTCGACGCCGAGGCGTCCGAACTGCCGACGGCGTCCGAGGCGTCGGAAGCGTCCGAGGCGCCCGAGAGACTCGTCCGGCCTTCCGACGGTCCGTCGGATCCGGGGCCCGACACGCTCGACTCGGGTGACGCAGCCGACGTGGTCGACTCGCGTGACGCAGCCGACGCGCTCGACGCGGTCGACGGCGTCTGGGACGTCGTGGTGGTCGGCGCCGGACCGGCCGGGGCCTCGGCCGCGCACGCCGCCGCCGTCCAGGGCCGCCGGGTGCTGCTGCTCGACAAGGTCGAGCACCCCCGCTACAAGACCTGCGGCGGCGGGATCATCGGCCCCTCCCGGGACAGCTTGCCGCCGGACTTCCGGCTGCCGCTCCAGGACCGCGTGCACGCCGTCACCTTCGCCTACCGGGGGCAGTACACCCGGACGCAGCGTTCGAAGCGGATGCTGTTCGGCCTGGTCAACCGCGACGAGTTCGACCTGCGCCTGGTGCAGGCGGCCAAGCAGGCGGGCGCCGTGCTGGTCACCGGTGTGACCGTCACCGGCGTCGAACAGCGCGGCGGGGACCACCGCACGGCGCTGGTGACGGCCGCCGACGGGCGCCGGTTCGAGGCGCGCGCGGTGGTCGGCGCGGACGGCAGCGCCAGCCGGATCGGCCGGCACGTGGGCGTCACCTTCGACCAGATCGACCTGGGCCTGGAGGCGGAGATCCCGGTGCCGCCGCAGGTCGCCGCCGACTGGGCGGGCCGGATCCACCTCGACTGGGGCCCGCTGCCCGGCAGTTACGGCTGGGTCTTCCCGAAGACCGAGTCGAGCAGCCTGACCGTCGGCGTCATCTCGGCGCGCGGCGACGGGGAGGGGACGAAGCAGTACCTCGCCGACTACGTCCGACGGCTGGGCCTGTCCGGCTTCACGCCGAGCGTCGAGTCCGGCCACCTGACCCGCTGCCGGGCCGAGGACTCGCCGCTCTCGCGCGGCCGGGTGCTGGTCGCCGGGGACGCGGCCGGCCTGCTGGAGCCGTGGACCCGCGAGGGCATCTCGTACGCGCTGCGGTCGGGCCGGCTGGCCGGCGAGTGGGCCGTGAAGGTCGCCGAGGCGGGCGACGCGGCCGGGGTGCGGCGCGAGGCGCTCAACTACGCGTTCGCCATCAAGGCGGGCCTGGGCGTGGAGATGCGGGCGGGCAAGCAGCTGCTGGCGGCCTTCGAGCGCCGGCCGTACCTGTTCCACGCCGCGGTCTGCCTGGTGCCGGCCGCCTGGCGCGCCTTCGCCCGCACGACCCAGGGGCACACGACCTTCGCCCAGGTGCTGCGCCAGTACCGCGCGGCGCGCAGGCTGTCGGCGCTCGCCTCGCGGTAGTCCCGCAGGGCGTTGCTCCTGTAGGGCGGGAGGGCCGGCATTCCTCGGAGGGGAGCGCCGGCCCTCAGCTCTGTTCCCGTGGGGAGGGGAGCGCGTCGAGCGTCCGGGCGATACCGGCGCGCAGCCGCTCGGCGGACGGTTCCTCCTCTACCTGCTCGTTCACGGAGCGGAGGAGGGACTCGATCATGGCGTGGGACCGGCTAAGTTGATCGGCGAGTTCGCGGTTCCGCTGCTGCACGGCGATGAGCTCGTCCATCAGGGCGATCACGCGTTCCTGGGCCGCGATCAGCTGCTGTTGGACGGTCGCGAGGGCCTCGCCCGGTTCGGGCGCCGTGATGTTGATGCCGCCGTGGACCGTGCCGGAGATGACAACGCCGCCACCACTGCTGAACTGGCCCTCGGAGGGCGGATCCTGCTCGGCAGGAAGGCGCGTCGCGATGGCGATGGGCGGATCCTGTTCGGCCGGGAGGCGGGTGAGGGTAGCGCTGTGCGCAGCCCGCTCCCAGAGCTGTCGCGCGCCTGCGCGCCGGCGTGCGCGGAGCTCGGACTCGGGCACGGTCGTCGCCCTGAGGAGGTCGACGACGAAGTCCCAGTCACTCGCCAGATTGGTACCAGCGAGCCGGCGGGCGATCGTCGCCCGGCCGTGCGGCAGGCGCTGCGCGAGTTCGCTGATCGAGAGGCCGGCCTTGTCGACCCATGACCGCAGCTCCATTGCCAGCGCCCTGACTTCGGGCGACTCGCCCCGGATCGGGCCCCACGGGCGGCCGCGCCGTGTGACGTCCTGCGTTTCCTCGGCCATGGCCCGCCGTTCCCCCGATCCGTTCGCCGTCCTGTCTCGCAGTGTCTCGCGGTGTCTCGCCGTCTCGCATTGTCTCGTGATGGTCGAGCGACAATGCGCTGGGCGTGGTGCGCCGATGGCGGACCGCGTATCGTGGCTGGTTGAGCAACACGAACCCGCCCCGAGGGTCCAATCTGCAGGGCGGGGCCGTGGTCATCTCACCGCTCGAGGGGGTCGGTGCCGGACGGCAGTTCGGTGTCGATCCCCTTGACGCGCACGTACAGCTTCAGGAGATCGACCGCGATCCGGACCGTGAACCTTCCGGCGGGCGACTGCAGCCACGTTCCCGTGGCCTCGTACGCCCGACGTAGGTGCATCCCCGCCGTGCGGGCCTTGCCACGCAGGTCGCCGGGCGGCGACGAGCGCTTTCCCATGGTCCCTCCCCGGGAGGTTCGGCTCCGGGAAACCCGGGGCCGCGAGCCCGACCCTGTGCCGGGCCCGGTCAGGGTGGGGAGGGGTGACGCCGTCTCAGCGTAGCGTGCCGCGCCCGTCTTGTCTCTCGGGTGTCGTGAGACGTGCGTCATCTGATGGTGACTCAACTCATTTGATTTGTCCCGGACATGGAAGTGCCGGGGCCTGGCGAGGCGGTTCCCTCGCGGCCCCGGCAGGGTGCCGGCCCGGCTACTGGAGGCCGGTGTCGATCGCGGACATCAGGGTGCCGGTCGGGGTGTCGCCGGACATCTCCCAGATCATGCCGCCCAGGAGGTTCTTGGACTTGAGGTAGGCCGTCTTCCCGGCGATCGACCAGGCGTCGTCGAACGTCCACCACTGGCCGCCGGCGCCCGTGTAGCCGTAGGTCGCGACGGCCTGCGGGTCGTGGTGGACGGTCAGGTCCGGGACGCTGGTGATGAGGTTGCCGTACCCGCGGGTGCCGGCCTCCTCCGCGAACTGGCCCGGCGCCGCCCCGTTCGCGGACTGCCAGGCGCCGGACGCGCCGCCGTCGGCCACGCCCTGCCAGCCGCGGCCGTAGAACGGGAAGCCGATGGTGAGCTTGCGCGGGTTGACGCCGGCCCCGAGGTAGGCCTGGACCGCCGCGTCCACGCTGAAGTGGAACGGGTACGGGTCCTTGGGGTCGGCGTTGAGGTTGGCCTGGTGGCCGGTGCGGTTGGGCTCCCACGAGTTGTCGCTGCCGGAGCCGTGGAAGTCGTAGCCCTGGACGTTGGCGATGTCGAGGGAGTCGAAGATCTTCGTGAGGTCCCAGCCCGCGCCGATCTTCGCCGGGTCGGCCGGGGTGAAGGCGGTGAGCAGCCGGTGCGGGCCGCCCAGCGCGTCGAGCTGCTTGCGGAACTCGGCCAGCAGCAGGGTCAGGTTCGTCTTGTCGTCGGCGCTCCAGTGGTTGCCCGCGTGGCCGTCGCCGGAGCCGGGCCACTCCCAGTCGAGGTCGATGCCGTCGAAGATCCCGGCCGCCGTGCCGGGGCCGCCCGCGCCGTTGTAGGCGGGCAGGTTGCCCTTGATCCACACGTCGATGCAGGACCGGACGAACTTCTGCCGGGAGGCGTCGCTCGCGGCGACGTCCGAGAAGAACGTGGAGTACGTCCAGCCGCCGAGCGAGACGACCACCTTCAGGTTCGGGTACTTGGCCTTGAGCTTCTTCAACTGGTTGAAGTTGCCGCGGAGTTTGCCCCAGCCGTCGTCGGCGACGCCGTCCACCGACTGGTCGGCGCTCATCGGGCGGGCGTAGTCGGCGTCGGCGTCGCCCGCGCCCGTCCCCTGGCCGGGGTCCTGGGGGTTGGACGTGGTGCCCTTGGTGACGCCGGCCAGGCAGGTCAGGTTGGTCGGATCGATGTTCTCGAAGGCGTAGTTGACCACGTCGAGCTTGGCTGCACTGCCGGAGGTGTCGAGGTTCTTGACGAAGTACTGGCGGCCGTAGATGCCCCACTGGACGAAGTAGCCGACGCGGGCGTACTTCCCGGCACCGACCAGGTCGGAGGTGGTGACGGCGAGCGGTGCGGACGCGGGCGAGGAGACGTCGCCCGGATTGCGGGCCTTGACGGTGAACGTGTAGGCGGTGGACGGGGAGAGGCCGCCGACGGTGGCCGTGAGCGTGCTCCCGCCGACCGTCACCGCGAGGGCGCCCCCCTGGTAGACGTCGTACGCGGCGACGCGGACGCCGTCGGTCGAGGCGTTCCAGGCGAGCGTGACGTCGGACGAACTCACCGCGGTGGCGCGGAGGTTGGCAGGTGTCGTGGGCGGATTCGGGTCGGTCGACGGGTCGAAGGTGGCGGCGGTGACGGGCGCGCTCGGCCCGCTCGTGTTGCCGCGGGTGTCCTTGGCGCGGACGGTGAGCGTGTACGTGGTGGCCGGGGTGAGGCCCGTGACCACGGCACTGGTGGCGGTGCCGGAGCCGACGACGGTGGCGCCGTTCAGCACGTCGTACGAGGCGACCGGGAAGTCCCCGGCGGTCGCGGCCGGCCAGCCGAGCGTGAGCGTGTGCGCCGTCGACTCGGTGACCGACGGCGTACCGGGCGCGGACGGCGGGACATCGGCGCTGCCGTCGCACTTGTCGCCGTTGACACGACAGTTGAGGGGCGTGGCGACAGGGCCGCTGCCCACGAACCAGAAGCTGTACGGCTCGGTGGTGCCGTGCGCGGGGACGGTCGCGTTGTAGAACGCGTTGGTGGCCGTGACGTGCCGGCCGTTCACGGTGGCCGTGCCGTTGTAGGTGTTGCCGATGGTGACACCGGCCGGGAGGTCGAACTCCAGCGTCCAGCCGGTGACGGCGGCCGCGTTGTCGTTGTGGACGACGTATGTGCCCTGCCACCACGAGCCGTTGTCGGCGGTGGTGAAGACGGCGGTCAGCCTGCCCGTGGCCTGGGCCGGGGTGGCCAGCGCGGTGAGCGCGGCCAGGGGGAGGAGCAGGACGGAGAGCAGCGCGAGCAGCCTGCTGCGCACGCGTGGGCGCCCCGCCCGGGATCGAGCGGACATGGTTCTCCCTGTGTCTGTGGGGGTTGGACAGGGTGGAGTAGAACCGGTGCTGGTGATCCGTGTGCGATCGGTGCCCGCGCCGTGGGGGCGGGGCATGGGCACTGTAGGAGGACTGGACCAATGCGTCAACAGGTCTGAACCACTGGGGAGTTGGTTGGTGGACGGCGCCGCGGGTGGGGGCGGGCGAGTGGGGGCGGACCTCGCCAAGGTTCCCGCCGTCCGGTGGGCGCGGGCGGCGGGAACCAGGGGTGTGTCGGGGGCTTGGTGGGCGGGAACCCAGGGGTGTGTCGGGGGCTTGGTGGCGGCCTACTCCTGGACGAGGGCGAACGCCTCGATCTCGATCAGCACCTCGGGCAGGAACAGCGCCGCGACCTGCACCGCGGAGCTGGCCGGCGGGTTGGCGGTGTTCACGTGCTCGTCGCGGGCCTCGCGGATGGCGGGCAGGTAGGCGATGTCGGTGACGAAGATGGTGAACTTCACGACGTCGTCGAAGCCGGCGCCGGCCGCGGCCAGGCAGCGGCGCAGGTTCTCGAACACCTGGCGCGCCTGCGCCTTCGGGTCGCCCACGCCGACGAGGTTGCGGTGCTCGTCGAAGGCCACCTGGCCGGAGACCTGGACCAGGCGGCCGGTGCCGGTGACGACCTGGGTGTAGCCGGTGCCGGGGGCGACGCCGGGCGGCTCGGTGATGTGGGTGAGGTGCTGGTTGGTGGTCATGCGGGCCATCGTGGCGCATGGCGGGACGCTGCCGCACGCGCCTTTCGCCTTTCCTCGGAGGAGCGTGACGTACGGGCGGGCGGGGCGGCTGCGGGACGCGCGACCCGCCAGGGATCAGCGCACGATCTCGGGCAGGTCGCGCAGGAACGGGCGGTCGGCGGCGGGGAGTTGCGCGAGCGGTCCGGCGGCGCGCAGCACGACGTCCAGGACGCCGTCCGGGTCGGCGGCGTAACCACCGCTGGCCCAGGCCGCGTTGGCCTCGACCACGGCCCAACCTCTGTCCGTCGGGCCGACGTCCACCACGGCGGCGCTGGGCAGACCGGGCCCGTCGGCGGCGAGGACGTCGGCGGCGAACGCGAGGACCTCGCCCGCGTCCGCGCCGAGCGGCGCGACGCTCAGCTCCCCGTCCACCGCGTACCGGGAGGCGGCCCGGACGGTGCCGTCCAGGACGAACAGCCGGTACTCGCGCCGGAACCGCACCACCTCGCTCACCTGCACCGGCGTGTCGCCGTCCAGCACCTCGGGCCCGGGCAGCGCGGCACCGTCCTCGTAGACGCGGGCGGCGAACACCTTGTCCGCCGGCGGCTTGACGAACGCGGGACCGCGCAGCTCCCGCGCCTCGGCCAGCGTCGTGCAGGACACCCGGCGCCCGGTCAGCTCGCGCGGCAGGTCGCCGAGCCAGGTGGCGGACGGCTCCAGGAGCGCGAGCCCGAGCGCCCGTCCGACGGCGTCGCCGAACAGCGGCCCGCCGTACACGTGCACGGGTGCCGTCGAACCGAGCAGTTCCCCCGGCGCCTGCCAGGACGTCGCCGTGAACGCGCGCAGGCCGCGGCGGCCGGCGGCGGTGCGCAGCTGGAGGCCGGTCTCGTTGATCCGGGGCGCGAGGAGCAGGACGGCGCCGGCGGCCCCGGTCCCGGGCGTGGCACCGGGCGGCGTGGATGCGGGGGCGTTCATGGTGCTCATGGCGTCGATGGTGCCGCCGGCGGTGTGGCGCCCACCACCGGTTTTCCGCCCATTGCGTCCCCGGTGGCTCTGGCCGAGGGGCCGGTGGGCGTGCCAGAGTCGTGGGGGGGGGGGGGGGGGGGGCCGGGGGGGGCCCGCCCGCGCCCCCCGGCGCCCGCCCGCCGCCCCGCCCCCGCCCCCCGCGCCGGGGGGCGGGGGGGCGGGCCCTCCGCGGGGGGGCGCCGGCGGGGGCCCCCGGGGGGGGCGCCCGCGGTCCGACCCACCCTCAGCCGGAAAGCAGGCCCCGCCGATGACCAGCGAAGCGCCGTTCGTCCACGTCACCACCGCCGACGCCGTCACCACCTTGACCCTCGACTCGCCGCACAACCGCAACGCGCTCTCCACCCGCCTGATGGCCGAGCTGCACGCCGGCCTGGCGCTCGCCGCGGCCGACCCGGACGTCCGGGCGGTGGTGCTCGGGCACACCGGCAAGGTGTTCTGCGCGGGCGCGGACCTGTCCGAGGCCACCGGCGCCGACCCGACGGTCGGCCCGCGCGGCCTGGTCGAGCTCCAGCGGGCGATCGTGGACTGCGCGAAGCCGGTGATCGCCGTGATCGACGGGCACGTGCGGGCCGGCGGCCTCGGCCTGGTCGGCGCGGCCGACCTCGCCGTCGCCGGACCGGCCGCCACCTTCGCGTTCACCGAGGTCCGGCTCGGCCTCGCGCCCGCCGTCATCTCCCTGCCGCTGCGCCCCAAGCTCGACCCGCGCGCCGCCTCCCGCTACTACCTCACCGGCGAGGTCTTCGACGCCGCCGAGGCCGCGCGGATCGGGCTGATCACCCGCGCCACGGCGTCCGCCGAGGACACCGGCACCGCGCTGAAGGAGCTGCTGGACGCGCTGCGCCAGGGCTCGCCGCAGGGGCTCGCGGAGTCCAAGCGGCTGGCGAACGCCGAGGTCGTGCGCTCCTTCGAGCGTGACGCGGACGAGCTGGTGGAGCTGTCGGCGCGGCTGTTCGGCTCGGCGGAGGCGCAGGAGGGGATGCGGGCGTTCCTGGAGAAGCGGCCCGCGCGCTGGGTGCGCTGACGCGGCGGGCCGTCCCCCCGTTCTCCCGATCTCCCGTTATCCGGTTCTTTTGTGCGGCCGGACCGGTTCTCAGCCGATGCCGGCCGTCTCGCGCCACAGGCGCAGCAGGTCCTCGTCCCCGGTGTACGTGGTGGCTCCGGAGTGGTCGGCCGGGAGACGGTTCCAGAGCAGCGGGTAGAGCTCGTGGGCCGGGCCGGCGATGGTCAGGTCCGCGGGCTCGGCCGGGGCTCCCGGTTCGCCCGGGCCGTTCGGCGCGTCCGCGGTGGCGGTCACCACCGGCTCCTGGCTGATCGTCACCCGCCAGGCGCCGGGGCCGTCGGTGGCCCGGACCAGGACGGTGCGGGGCTCCTCGCTGCGCAGCTTCGAGCGCGGGCGGACGAGGAACCCGCGCAGCAGCTCGTCGACGCCGTCCAGCGCGAGCGCGGCGTCCGCCCGCGGGCCCTCGGTGCCGGCCGCCGCGTCGGCGTCGAGGCGGTGGATGGCCGTCTCGTGCGCCTGGCGGCGGGCCCAGAACGCCAGCGGGCTGGGCGCGGGGAGGAAGAACCAGCAGTCGACGTCGGCGGGCGCGGCCACCAGGGTGTCCACCAGGGCGGCGTGGCCCTCGCGGTACCAGTCGAGCAGCGCAGCGTCGGACGGCATCGGGCCGACCGGCTCGCTCCCGCCGTCCAGGTCGAGCGGTTCCCGCAGGCCCCGGGCGGGGTGGGCGGCGGCCCAGCGGTGGACCGTGCCGATGTGCCGCAGGAGGTCGGCGACCTGCCAGTCCGGGCAGGTCGGGACGGGGGCGGTGAGGCCGGCGCGGGCGGCGGCGTCGGCCAGCAGGGCGCCTTCGAGGCGCAGGGCGTCGATGTGCTCGGAGATGTCCATGGTCCGGAGTGTTCCACGGCGGGCGGACATCGGGTCGGGGTGATCGGGGGCGGAGGTGCGTGCGGGCTGCGGGGGTTGAGGGTCGACGCGGGTGTGGGGCGTGCGTGCGGTGGGTGCGGGTGCGGGTGCGGGTGTGGGTGTGGGTGTGGGGCGTACGTGCGGCGGGTGTGGGTCGGGGTGCGGGGGTGGCGTGTGGGCCGGGTGTGATGTTGGCCGCCCGGCGGCCGGACGGACCCTACGGGCCGGTAACGTGAGCGCATGCCGAAAACCCGTTCCCTCGTCTCCGCCGTCCGGGCCGGCGGCCGGCGTGCAGCCGGACGCCTCGTGCACCGGGGCTGGCGCTGGGTGCAGCGGACCGGCGCGGTCAGCAACCAGAACCCGGGCCCCTACCGCTTCGGCGAGTTGGGGGACGGGACGACGCTCGCGTTCCCGCTCGGGGCGGTGTTCAACGAGCAGTGGATCACGATCGGACCGTTCTCGATCATCGGCGAACGGGTCACCATCAGCGCAGGCTTCCTGCCCGGCCTCGACCTCGGGCCCGATCCGATCGTGCGGATCGGCGGCGGCTGCGTGATAGGCCGCGACAGCCACATCGTCGGGCACCAGTCGATCGTCCTCGGCGACGACGTGTGGACCGGGCCCGGCGTCTACATCTCCGACCAGGCGCACGAGTACCGCGCCACCGACCTGCCGATCGGCAAGCAGTGGCCGCGCAACGAACCCGTCGAGATCGGCTCGGGCAGCTGGATCGGCACCGGCGCGGTGATCCTGCCGGGCGCCCGGATCGGCCGGAACGTGGTCGTGGCCGCGGGCGCGGTGGTGCGCGGCGAGGTGCCCGACCACAGCGTCGTCGCGGGCGCGCCGGCCAAGGTCGTGCGGCGCTGGACGCCCGAGGACGGCTGGCAGCCGCCGCTGCGCCACGAGCCGCCGCAGCCGGTGCCGGACGGTGTGACGGCGGAACAGCTGCGTGCCCTGGTGGGGTGGGACCTGCGCCTGCCGGGTGAGTCGGCCTGAGGGTGGGGCCGGGCGCCTGACGTCCGGCGCCGTCAGGCGGCGGGGCGGAAGGTGATGACGGCGGTGACGCCGTCGGGCCGGAGCCGGAGCGGGCCGGGGTGCCGGAGCAGGGCGGCGTCGTACCGGGCGAGGTCGGTGGCGTCGTCGGTGGCGTCAGCGGTGGCGGTGGCGGTCGCGGTGGTTGTGTCGGTCGCGGTGTCGACTGAGGCATCGGTCGAGGCGTCGATGGTGGTGGAGCCGGCGAGGCAGACCACGAGGACGGAGCCGCCCGGCGGCACGTCGGCGGATGCGGGCGCGGTCACGAGGGCGACCTCGGCGGTGACCCTTCCGCGACGGGTCATCACGTTGAAGTCGACCACCGGGCCGGCGAGCAGGCGGCAGTCCGTGCTGGCGTCGCCGGGGAAGGCGAAGGGCCGGTAGGGCGCGTCGATCCGGTGCTCGGCTCCGTCGACCGTGAGCACCATGCCGGGGCCCTCGACCAGGGTGATCACCCGGTCGATGCCGGGGAACGGGGAGAACGGACCGGCGGTGGCGACGTCCGCCAGGCTGACCCGCCACTCGAAGCCGTCCAGCGCGGCCCCGGCGGGGAAGCCGGCGACCTCCCGGGTCACCCCGCCCCCGTTGAGCCATGCCGTGGCCGGGCGCTCGCTCGCCCGGAGTGTCTGGATCCGCCCGGTGGTCGTCATGGGCGGCATCATGCCACTGCGGGTGGGGGCGGGTAACGGCGGACGGGCGACGGTGAACAGATGACAGAAAACAGATAACAGAAAACAGATGTTGAAATCTGTCAGCTGTTATCTGTCCGCCGTCCGCCGTCAGCGCCGCCGCACCGTCAGCGGCAGGAGCGCCCCTGCCGCCGCCGCGACCGCCACGGTGGTGAGTGCGAGCGGGAGGCCGGCCGCGTCGGCGAGGAAGCCGATGACCACCGGCCCGATCAGCATCCCGCCGTACCCGAGCGTCGACGCGAGCGCGACGCCCTGCGGCCCGCCGGCCGAACCCGCCCGGGCGATGGCGAGCGGGAACAGGTTGGCCAGGCCCAGGCCGACCAGGACGAACCCGCCGATGGCGAGCGGCACCGACGGTGCGAGCGCCGCGACCAGCATGCCGGCCGCCGCGGTCAGGCCGCCCAGGGGCATCAGCCGGGTCTGCCCGAGCCTGATGGACAGCCAGGTGCCGCCGACCCGCCCGCTGGTCATCGCGAACGCGTACGCCGCGTAGCCCGCGGCGGCCGTTCCGGCGCTCGCGTGCACGTCGTCGGTGAGGTGGAGCGTCGTCCAGTCGGCGATCGCGCCCTCCCCGTACGCGGTGCACAGGGCGGTGAGGCCGAGCAGGACGACGATCAGCCCGGCGCGCGGGCCGGCGCCACCGGTCTCGTCCGCGCTGCTCCCGCCCGCGACCTGCGGGGCGTCCGGGCTGCGCAGCAGGACGACGCCCGCCGCCGCCGTGATCACGAGGCCGAGCAGCCCGCCGAGGGCGAGCGTCCAGGAGGCGCTGAGGGTGCCGGCGAGGAGTCCGCCGACGCCCGCGCCGACCAGGCCGCCGAGGCTGTACCCGGCGTGGAAGCTGGGCATGACGGGCCGCCGGAGCTGTGCGACCAGGTCGACGGCCGCGCTGTTCATGGCGACGTTCGCGCCGCCGTATCCCGCGCCGAACAGCAGCAGGACACCGCCGAGCGCGGCCACCGAGTGCGTGTGTGCGGGCAGCGGCACGGCGAGGCTGAGCAGGGCGAGCGAGCCGACGGTGACCGGCCGCGAGCCGTACCGCAGG
Organism: Kitasatospora sp. NPDC059722; assembly: GCF_042733235.1. Lineage (NCBI taxonomy): Bacteria > Bacillati > Actinomycetota > Actinomycetes > Kitasatosporales > Streptomycetaceae > Kitasatospora > Kitasatospora sp. NPDC059722. The sequence goes on along the minus strand of NZ_JBHWGD010000025.1, from coordinate 65,280 downwards.
CAGAGCCGGCCGACCACCGGCATGGTGAGGACGGCGCCGATCGACAGGCAGAGCAGGGCGAGTCCGAGGGCGCTGTGCGAGGCGTTGACCTGGCTGCGGACGTCCGGGATCCGGACCACCCAGGTGGCGAAGAGGAAGCCGTCGACGGCGAAGAACGCGGTCAGTGCGAGGCGCGCCGGACTCCAGGGGCTGTCCGTTCGCGGGGGTGTGCTGCGAGACTGGTGGGAGTTCCGGTCGGTGGGGGCAGAGGCACGGATTTTGTTTCGAAGCGGCACAAAGTCACAATAGGGTCGTGCAGCTCTCATCATCAAGTCCGAAAGCGGGCCCAGGGACCGACTCCGAGGCGCAGCGCGACGCCCACCGCCGTGCCGCCCCCGATCGCGGTCGGACGCTGCTCGGCCCCGCGCTCTCGCTCATCCACACCGGTCAGACACCGACCCGTTCCGCGCTCACCCGGGCGCTGGACGTCACGCGCGCGACCGCCGGCGCCGTCACGGCCGAGCTGGAGGCGCTGGGCCTGATCACGGTCGACTCCCGTCCTGCGGGTGGCGGGCGCGGGCGCCCGTCGCACCGGCTCGCGATCGACCCGCAGGGCCCGGTGGTGATCGCGGGGCAGATCCACACGGACGGGCTGAGCGTCACGCTGGCCGGGCTCGGCGGGCTGCTGGACCCGCCGGTCCACCTGCCGCTGCCCGCCGCGACCGACCCGGTCCGGATGCTGCGCGCCGTCGCCCAGGCGGGCGCCGAGCTCGCCCGCTCCACCGGCCGCCGCTGCCTCGGCGCGGCGCTCGCGCTGCCCAACCCGGTCACCGAGCCGGACGGCACCGCGCTTGCCGCCCTGCACTTCGCCTGGCCGAGCGGCACGCCCGTGGCGGACCTGTACGACGTCGAGGTCGGCCGCGCCGACCACGGCCCGCACGCGCTCGACCCGCTGCCCACCGCCATCGCCAACGACGCCAACCTCGCCGCGCTCGCCGAGTACCGCCACGGCGCCGGGCGGGGTGCCCGTCACCTGCTCCTGGTCACGTCCGGGCACAGCGGCGTCGGTGGTGCGCTGGTCATCGACGGGCGGCTGCACACCGGCAGCGCCGGGCTCGCGCTGGAGGTCGGCCACCTCACGGTGGATCCGCAGGGCCGGCCCTGCGTGTGCGGCAACCGCGGGTGCCTCAACGCGGAGACGGACCCCGACGCGCTGCTCGCCGCCGCCGGGCTCACCCCCGTACCGGGGCGCGCGGTGCTCGACCAGGCGCGTGACCTGTGCCGGGCCGCGGCGACCGACGAGCGCGCGCGGGCCGCGGTCGAGCACGTCATCGACCGGCTCGGGCTCGGGCTGGCCGGCGTCGCCAACATCCTCAACCCGGACCGCGTCGTGCTCAGCGGTCTCCACCTCGACCTGCTGGAGGCGGCGCCCGAGCGGCTGCGCGCGGTCGTCGCCCAGCGTTGTCTGTGGGGGCGCAGCGGACGGGTGCCGATCGTCGGCGCCGAGCTGGCGGACAGCGCACTCGCCGGTGCGGCGGAACTGGCGTGGCGGCCGTACCTGGCGGACCCGCAGTCGGTGCAGGTGGGCTGACAGCGGTCCCACGGGCCGGCGGCTCGGGTGGCTGGTCGGGGCATGGGGGCCGAGGCAGGGAGAGCCGGGCAGAGATAAGCGGAAGCTGGCGATCCGAAAAACGTTACTTATTGTGACTGTCATACACTCGTAGTGAGCAGAGGGGGGTCAAGACGAGGAGAGTGACCATGAGCACCGAGCTGGGCGCCGAACTGGGCAGCGCGCCGGGCGGCGGACGCGGCATCGAGCCGACCGTCGACGTCGACCGCTCCGACGCGGACTACCGGGCCTGGCTCAAGGAGGCGGTGCGCAAGGTCCAGGCCGATGCCAACCGCTCCGCCGACACCCACCTGCTGCGCTTCCCGCTGCCGACCGAGTGGGGGATCGACCTGTACCTCAAGGACGAGTCCACCCACCCGACCGGCTCGCTGAAGCACCGCCTCGCCCGCTCGCTCTTCCTCTACGGGCTCTGCAACGGCTGGATCCGCCCGGGCAAGCCGGTGATCGAGGCGTCCAGCGGTTCCACGGCCGTCTCCGAGGCGTACTTCGCGCAGCTCGTCGGGGTGCCGTTCATCGCGGTGATGGCCAAGAGCACCAGTCAGGCCAAGATCGACCTGATCGAGTTCCACGGCGGCGAGTGCCACCTGGTGGAGCGCTCGGACGAGGTGTACGCGGCGTCCGCGAGGCTCGCGGAGGAGACCGGTGGCCACTACATGGACCAGTTCACCTACGCCGAGCGCGCCACCGACTGGCGCGGCAACAACAACATCGCCGAGTCGGTCTTCGCCCAGCTGCAGCTGGAGCCGCACCCGGAGCCGGCCTGGGTCGTCGCGACCGCGGGGACGGGCGGCACCTCGGCGACCATCGCCCGCTACGTCCACTACATGCAGTACGACACCCGGATCTGCGTCGCGGACCCGGAGAACTCCTGCTTCTTCGACGGCTGGGTGGACCACGACCCGGACGCGGTGTGCGCGAGCGGTTCGCGGATCGAGGGCATCGGGCGGCCCCGGATGGAGCCGAGCTTCGTGCCCGGCGCGATCGACCGGATGATGAAGGTGCCGGACGCGGCCTCGATCGCGGCGGTGCGGGTGCTGGAGCAGGTGTTCGGGAAGAAGGCGGGGGCCTCCACCGGGACGGGGCTGTGGAGCGCACTGAAGATCGTCGCCGAGATGCGGGCGGCCGGTCGGCATGGCAGCGTCGTCAGCCTGATCTGCGACCCGGGCGACCGTTACCTGGACAAGTACTACTCCGACGACTGGCTGGCCGGCGAGCGGATCGACATCGCGCCGTACCGGGCAGCCCTGGAGTCGTTCCTGGCGGGCGGGGCCTGGGCGGGGTGACGGGGTAGGACGAACAGCTGACAGCTGACAGATAACAGATTTCGAAATCTGTTATCTGTCAGCTGTTATCTGTCAGCTGTCGTGCTTCCGCGAGTTCCTCCCCGCTTCTACCGCCACTCAGGGAAGTGGGCGTTCCAGCCGGCCGAGGTGAGGCTGTCCGGCGCCGGCACCTTGGTCGGTGCGGCCGGAGGTGTGGCCTGCGCGGTGTTCGCGAGGTAGACGGACACCTGCGGGGATCCCGGCTCGCTGGAGGCGAAGAGGAAGCGGTGGCTGTCGGGCGAGATCAACAGCCCGTGGTTCTCGTGGTCGTTGGCGGGCAGCAGGTTCTGGCCCGGAGTCGTCGCGTCCGGAGCGGCGGTGTAGAGGTTGCGGGCGTCCTGGCTGTCGCAGAGCAGCGTGTCGGGTCCGGTCCAGCCGACCGGGTCGCAGACCGCGGGCTTCCCCTTCTTCTCCTCGCTCATGCCGTTGACCGTGGGCCCCACCGACGCGGAGTCGAAGAGCGTGGCACCGACGGTCATCCGGCGGCCGTCGGGGGAGTCGAACCGGCTGCGGCCCAGTGCCACGGGCCCCTTGCCGGACGGCGGCGGGATCACGAAGGGCTCGGTGCCGGACTCGCCGTGCCAGTGGTCCACCAGTGCGTGGTCCCCGCTCACCGAACGGCTGCCCAGGTGCGTCTCGCTCGCGCTCCCGTCGCTGCTGGTCGCCTCGTAGGTGAACCACATCGTCGAACCGTCGGCGGAGAACGCGGCGTCCGTCTCCCGCGGCGTCATCCCGAAGCCCCCGTCGCCCGTCAGGTCGGTGAACTTCCGTGACCGGTCGACGTAGCCGACGTGCCGCGATTCACCTCCCGCGTTGATCGCGACGGCCATCCGCGTGTAGTCACGGTCGAACAGCGCCCGGATGCTGGAGGCTTCACCGGCGACCTGGTACGGCGAGTGCTGCTCGCACAGTTCGTGCGTCACGTTGGTCATCACGGTGGGGGCCGGCAGGACGAAGAGGGCCTCGGCCAGCGGATGCCAGTCCCGCGTGTCCCAGCCGGTGACCTGGACCGCGCCACCGCTGGAGTTCTTGGTGCAGACGGCGGTCACCACCATGTTCGTCTTCTTCGAGAAGTCGCCGCTTCCCGCACCCGAGTTGCCCGTGTCACCCGCTCCGCCCGCGGTTCCCGCACTGGTCGCGGCGGGCGGGGCCGGCCGGCCGTTCCCGCCCTGGGTGCCCAGGGCCGGGTTGTTCCCGGACGAGCAGCCCGCAACTCCGGCCAGTACCAACAGGATCGAGGCGGCTATTCGCCTGCCGTGTGTCATCGTGTTTCCCCCGTCGCCGACTGTCGTGCCGTCCGGCAGTATGACGTACATGGGGCAAGAAACGTGACGAAATGTCAGGATGCGCGGGCTGCCGGAAGATCGGCCGGGACGAGGATCTGGAGCTCCTCGGTCGACGGGTCGGCCAGCTGGGCGACGCGCATCGCGTGCCGTTCGACCATCGTCTCGAAGACTTGCCGGGCGGTGCGCCCGTTGCCGAAGTTGGGGCCGCGCTCGATCGTGGCGAAGTGGTGCAGCAGCGCGTCCTCGGTGGCCTCGGTGAGGGCGTACTCGTGCTCGGCGCACTGGGCGCGGGCGATGTCGAGGAGTTCGTCCGCCGAGTAGTCGGCGAAGCTGATGGTGCGTGAGAAGCGGGACGAGACACCGGGGTTGGCGGAGAGGAAGCGTTCCATCTCGGCGGTGTAGCCGGCGACGATGACGACGACCTCGTCCCGGTGGTCCTCCATGAGCTTGACCAGGGTGTCGATCGCCTCCCGGCCGAAGTCGCGGGCGCCGTCCTCGGGGGCGAGCGCGTACGCCTCGTCGATGAAGAGGACGCCGCCGCGCGCGCGGTCGAAGGCGGCGGCGGTGCGGATCGCGGTGGAGCCGATGTGTTCGCCGACGAGGTCGACGCGGGCGACCTCGACGAGGTGTCCGCGCTGGAGCACGCCGAGGGAGGCGAGGATCTCGCCGTAGAGGCGGGCGACGGTGGTCTTGCCGGTGCCGGGGGCGCCGGTGAAGACGAGGTGCCGGCGCAGCGAGGGGGCCTTGAGCCCGGCCTGGCGGCGGCGCCGGCCGACCGAGATCAGGTCGATGAGGGTGCGCACCTCCTCCTTCACGGTGGCGAGGCCGACGAGCGCGTCGAGTTCGGCGAGGGCTTCGTCGGCGGGCCGGCAGTCGGGGATCGGCGCGATCCCGGGCATGGCGGTGGGCGGGGCCAACGCCGCTACGGCGGTGGTCAGTTGGGCGGAGCGCGGTGCGGGTAGGTCCGTTGCGCCGGCGGCCGGTCCGAAGGCGGACCCGGGGGCCGTCCCGAAGGCGGCCCCCGGCGCCGCGCCCGCGGCCGGCCCGACGTCGTCGGAGGTGCAGCCCTCGGCGACCGGCCCCGGTTCGGAGAACTCGAAGCCGGCCCGCTCGTTCTGTTCAGCCCGGCAGCGCAGGAGTTGGCTCCGGCAGCCGTCGATGATGTGGAAGCCGAAGCCCTTGCCGTGCGAGACCCGGCAGTCCTCGAAGGTGCCGCGTCCCTGGGCCGAGACGTACACCCCGGCGTCGGTGCTGGCGCGGACGGTGCAGTCGCGCAGCACCGGGTCGGCGCCCTTGGTGACGATGACGCCGGTGGCGACGTCGGAGATCTCGCAGTCGGTGAGGATGCCGCCGCTGCCGTGGTCGCGGAACCACAGTCCGGTGCCGGCCTCCTGGACCCGGCAGGCGGTCAGTGTCACCTTGGCGCCGCCGCTGACGGAGACCGCCGAGCTGCGGATCCGGCTGAACGAGCAGCGGTCGGCGGTGGCGGCGGAGTCGCGGTCGAGGACGAACAGCGCGTCGGGCAGGTCGTGCAGGGCGCAGTCGGTGAGGGTGAGCCGGGCGCCGTCGCTGACCCACAGCGCCGGGTACTCGCCGGTGGAGCCGTGGATCTGGCTGGACTCGGCGACGGCCTCGGTGCCCTGGTCCCAGACGGAGAGCGCGCCGCGCCCGAAGTCGCGGACGGTGCTGTGGGAGAGGGTGAGCCGGGCGCGGCCGCGCAGGTCGGCGCCGTTCTCGGGCAGGTCGTGGACGCGGCAGCCGGTGAGGGTGAGTTCGGCCTCGCCGTCGAGGGTCAGGCCGTTGCCGGTGACGCGGTGGATCTCGCAGTCGACGAGCCGGCCGCCGGCGTGGGCCTCGGCTTGGACGCCGCTGCCGCGGATCTCGTAGATCTCGCAGCCGGTCAGTTCGGCGGCGCTGCCGGGGTCGGAAAGCAGGACGCCGGCGCCGGCGGTGTGGTGGACGCGGCAGCGTTCGAGGGCGGCGGTGGCGCCGCCGAGGACGGCGAGTCCGGCCTGGGCGGCGGCGGCGACCTCGCAGTCCTCGAACGCGGCGGCGGTGCCTTCGCCGCGCAGCCGCAGGCCGAGGCCGCCGGGGTTGGCGACGACGCAGCCGCGCAGGGTGGGGCGGGCGCCGCCGGTGATCTCGAACCCGCTGGCGGAGCGGCTCTCCACGCGGCAGCCGCTGAAGGAGGGGGCGGCCTCGGGGCCGGTGACGAGGACGGCGGGGACGGAGGTGTCGCCGCCCTCGACGACGAGGTCGCGGACGGTGGCCGAGGCGGTGACGGTCAGTGGCACGCCGGAGGGCGGGTCGATGCGGACGGTGCCGGGGCCCTGCGCCGGGACGATCGTCACGGGCTTGTCGAGCAGCACGTTCTCGCGGAAGGTGCCGGGGCGGACGGTCACGGTGTCGCCCGGTTCGGCGGCGGCGAGGGCCTCCGCGAGCGTGTCGTACTCGCCGGCGCGGCGTCGCCAGCGGGATGCGCTGTCCTGGGTGACCCGGACCCTGTGCTCAGCCATGACGGTCTGTCGTCCCCACCTTCGTCGAGCCGGCGATCATCGGGCCGTGCGCGCTGCGGTGCGCGGGCCGTCCGCCCACCGTAGCGCGCTCGCGGGGGTGCTACGGCCGGTGCCCGGCCGGTGCCCGCGATCGTGCGGGCACCGGCGGATCCCGTCTTCGCCACATGTTCCGCCCACCGGTTTCAACGAGCGCACACACTCCTGGTTCCGGAGTGGGAGTTGCGCGGTGGGGGCGGTGGGTCGCGTGGTGCGCGCGGGAGCGCGTGCGGCGGTGCTCAGCTCAGGCGCGGGAGTCGACCGGCCACTGCCGGCCGTCCTCCAGGACCTCGACCTCGTCGCCGAGCCGCAGCGTGCCGAGGACGTCGCCGCCCTGTCCCGGGAGACCGGTGGAAGCCGGCCGCTCGGGGATGAGGTTCATGCCGAACGCGGCCTGCTTGCGCAGCCGGTGGTGCTTGGCGAGGGTGCGCAGCGGTTCGGGCCCGCGCCGCTCGCCGCTCTCCTGGTCGGTGGTGGTGACGACGCAGCGGCCGCAGGGCTTGACGACCCGGAAGGTCAGCTCGCCGATCCGGATCCGGCGCCAGCCGTCCTCGGCCCACGGTTCGCTGCCGTCGACCACGACGTTGGGGCGGAAACGTTCCATCGGCAGCGTCTCGTGGCCGTCGGGGTGCGCGGCGGCCACGAGTTCGTTGAGGCGGGCGAGCGAGGCGGTGGTGGCGAGCAGCAGCGGGAACCCGTCGGCCATCGAGACGGTGTCGCCGGGCTCGCCGTACTCCGGGTCGACGGGCCGGGCGTGCGGGTCGTCCAGGTGCACCAGGCGGTACTCGCCGAGGTGCTCGGCGATCCACTCGTGCGCCTCCTTGGGCGCCTCGGCGGCGCGGAAGCGGGTGCCCCAGACCTCGACCTCGGCGAGCGGGTCGCCGGCCGCGACGGTGGGGGCGGCGATCTCGATCCGGTCGCCGCCCGGGGCGGTGAGGGTGAGCGTCCCGTCCGGGCCGAGGCCGGTGCGGATCTGGCCGAGGGCGGGGTTCTCCCGCTGGCTGACGAAGCGCCCGGTGGGGTCGGCGAGCATCCAGCGGCGGTCTCCGGCGAGGCCCCAGGGTTCGACGGGGGCGCTGTCGGGGCTCACGCGGTACATGGACTTGACGGGGTAGACGTGGAGTCCGGAGAGCTGCATCCCTCCATCCTGCCAGCCGCGATCGCGCCGGTCGGATCGCCCCCCGTGCGTGCGCGCACTTCCGCGGGCGCGCCGGGCGGTCCGCGTACCCGCCAAAGCGTGCGCCCCTTCGCGCCCCTTGTGTGTGCCCCCTGAACGCGCACGGACCTCTGATGGCGCACGGACCCCTGAACGCGCACGGACCGCCCGGACGCCGTGGGGGGCGTTCCGGGCGGTCCGTGGATGACCCGTTTCTCCGTTCGCCCGGCGTTCAGGGGGCGCCGGGTGGTACTCAGGTGGTGCGGGTGCGGGCCGGGTGGGGATTCGGCCCTGGGAGGTCAGTGGCTCAGTAGCCCTGGCCCTGCGGCTGGTAGCCGTTCTGCTGGAACTGACCGGGCTCGCCGTACGGGCCCGGACGCTGCGGCTGCATCGGGCGCACCGGCGCGACCGGGGCCATGGCCGGGCGCAGCTGGCCGCCGCCGAAGGACTGGTCGCCCTGGCCGGGGAAGCCGGGGCCGGCCTGGCCCGCGCCGTTGAACGACTGCTGGCCGCCGAAGCTCTGCGGGCCGCCGTGCTGCTGGCCCGGCTGGCCGGGCCCGAACGCGCCCGGGCCGCCGATCGGCTGCGCACCGAACGACTGCTGGCCGCCCTGGCCGCCGACGAAGGTGTTCTGGCCGCCGAAGCTCTGGCCGCCGGACGGCTGGTAACCGCCGCTCGCGGTCTGGGCGAAGCCGGGTGCCGACGGCTGCGGACGCTGGTACGCCTGCTGGCCGCCGTAGCCGGGAACGGGCGGCTGGGGCGCGGAGGCGTACGCCGGCGCGGACTGTGCCGGGATGTACGCCGTGGCGGGGCTGGCGGAGGGGGCGCTGCTCGGGCCGGGACCGAGGGCGAGGCGGGCCGGCGGCAGGGCGGGGAGGTTGGAGGCGGCGCTCTCGTAGCCGGCGCCGTAGCGGTTGTCGTAGGACGGGCCGAGGCTTGATCCGTACCCGGACGACATGGCCGGCGGCAGGGCGGCCGGCACATTGATGGGGGCGATCTGCGGGACACCGCGTTCGGCGACAAGGCTGTCGTAAATCGGCGTGCCGGAGGAGAAGGACGGAGAGGGGTAGCCGACTCCGTCGTAGGAGCGGGGCGAGGTCATGGGGCATACGGTAAGCCCACAATGCGCCTGCTGAGGAGAGCGGGAGGGGGAGCAGTTCGAGTGTTTACACAGTCTTCGCTCGCACAAAGGTTTCGAAAGTAGGAAGAACGGACATACCGGCGTTCAGATCCGGACAACCTCGACACCCCGTCAGTGATCGAACAGCGCCCGGACGCACGACCTGCGGGGCCTTGTGGTGACTGGCCGGTGACGGCCCGGGTACCTGGCGGAGAAACTTTTACGGACGGGGCGTGCGCGGGCGCGTTCGAGCCCCCGCCGAGGGTGCGACGGGGGCTCGTGAATGTTTCGGGGATAAAGTCCCCGTCAGCGTGTGCGCGGGCCGACTTCTCGCCCGTGCGGCCCGACTTGTGCGAGGCCGGGCCGGGCAGTGGGCCCGGTCGGCGCGCCCGCCGGGGCGCTCAGCTGGTGTGCCTCGTCAGTGTGACTGCAGGGCCTGGGCCTGGGCCGGGAGGCCGGGGTGGCCGGTGACCTCGGAGGTGCAGAACGAGCAGCGCCGCGCCGCGGCCGGGATCGCGCTCAGGCACTCCGGGCAGTCGACCTTGGCGGCCGGCGCCGGCTTGCCCTCCTCGAACCGGGCCTGCAGCTTGCCGACCGGCACCACCACGACGAAGTAGATGACGGCGGCGACCAGGACGAAGCCGATCAGCGCGTTGACGAAGACGCCGTAGGGGAAGCGGGTGCCCGCGACGTCGAAGGTCTTCTGGGTGAAGTCGCCGACGGCGCCGGTCGCGACCCCGATGAGCGGAGTGAGGAAGGCGGTGACGAACCCGGTGACGACGGCGGTGAAGGCCGCGCCGATCACGATGCCGACCGCGAGGTCCACCACGTTTCCGCGCAGCAGGAAGCTGCGGAATCCCTTGAACACCGAGTACTCCAAATCCGTACGGGGGAGGGGGAGATGGGGTACACGGAGGCGCCCCGGCCGGACATCCTGCCGACCGGTCGGGGCTGAGGTCCAACCGCGTTCACCCGATTCGCGTAACGGGCCTCGGAGGGGAGCAGGCCGTACGCAGTCGGCGCCCGGGCGCTCCGCGTACGGGGCGATCCGGCGGGGTCGGTGTCGTCCGGTGTTGTTCGGTGTGGTGTGGTGCGGTTCGGCGGGTTCGGTCCGGTCCGGTTCGGTGCCGTTCGCGGCTGACCGGGGGGCGGCTGCGTGACCTCGTGGTCCGGGCTCCGCCCTCCCTCACACCGGTCGCACGCGCAGTGAGCGTTCGTAGAACTCGACCATCTGGGCGGACACTTGGTGCAGTGTGAACGAGGTGAGGAAGCGCGCCCGGGCCGCCGTCGCCCGCGCGCGGGCCGCCGACCGGTCCGTGAGCGTGTCGGCGATGGCCGCCGCGAGGTCGGCCGGCCGCTCCGGCGGGACGAGCCGGGCGTAGTCCCCGGACCCGACGGTCTCGCGCAGACCGGGCAGGTCCGTGCAGACCAGGGGCGTGCCGATGCCCATCGCCTCGATCGCCGCACCGCCCTGGCCGTCCCGCCGCGCGGGCACCGCGACCGCGTCGGCGGCGGCCATCAGATCGGCGACGTCCTCGCGCGGCCCGAGGAAACGGACGTTCCCGGCGGCGTCGGCGAGTGCGCGCAGCCGCGCCGTCTCGGGGCCCTCGGCACCCGCGAGCAACAGGACGGCCGTCGGCTCCGCGCACCGGATCACCGGCCAGGCGTCGAGCAGCACGTCCAGGCCCTTGCGGTGGTACTGGCCGGCGGCGACGAGCACGACGGGCACGTCCCCGGGCAGGGCCAGCGCCCCGCGCACGGCGGCCCGGCGCTCGGGGGTCGCGGTGCCGAGCAACTCCGGGTCCCGTCCGCGCGGGACGACGTCTATCCGCCGGCGGGGCACCCGGAGGCGTTGCGCCGTCGCCGCGGCGACGTACCGGGTGAGGGCGTGGAAGCGGCGGGTGCCCCGGGCGGTCGCGGCGTCCAGCGCCTGGGACGGGCCGAGCCCGGCCGCCCCCGCCGCGCCGGACGGCGGATCGGCCAGGCTGGTGACCACCGGCGTCCGGGCGGCCAGCGCGGCGGCGCGGGCGAGCAGGTCGGAGCGCCGGGCCCCGGCGTGGCGGGTGGTGTGGACGAGGTCGGGGCGGCGCTCGCGGATCAGCCGGTGCAGCGCGGCCGCGGTGGCGGCCCGGCCCGGGCGGCCGACGGCGAACACGGCGGCGCCCGCCTCGGTGAGCTCGGCCTGACAGCCGCCGGGCACGTCGTGGAGGTAAGCGACGTCCAAACCGACGCCCGCGCGCACCAGTTGGGGCGTCATCGCGAGCAGGGCCCGCCCGGCCGCACCGAGCCGGCTGACGTCGTCGATCACCTGAAGCACGTGCACAGGCCACCCCCGCCCTTCACCGGGTGCGTCCGTTCTCCCGTGCCGGACGCGCCCTGACTGCCGATCAGCATCGCAGGTGGCCCGCGCGGCCCGCCAGGGATTACGCGCGAGGGGAACGCCACACGGTGCCGACCGGCGCCGTGTGGCGGGGAACGGGCCGGACCGGGGTGGAACAGGGCCGAACGGTGGGGCGAACCGGGGCGCACAGCGGTCGCATCCGGCGCACGACGGCGGGCTGCCAGCGCACGCCGGGGGTATCAGCGCGGGCGCACGGACCACCACCGGGTGGTGCGAAGGGGCTGTCGCGCGCGTGACGCTGTGCCAAGGTCGTTGCCATGCCCGACGACACGTGCGATACGTCGGCCGACCCGGCCGAAACCCGTCCCCGCATCCTGCACCTGATCAGCGATTCGCGCCGCAGCGGCGCCCAGAACTTCGCCCGGGACCTCCACCACGAGATGCGCCGGCGGGGCCAGTCCTCCGCCTTGATGGCCCTCGCGCCGAACCCCGGCTCACGCTCCTCCCCGGGCTCGCGGTCGGGGCAGCGTATCGAGCAGCAGCCCGACGGCGGGCCGGACCACGGCCCCGCGGCGCGGGCGATACCGCCCGGGGCGCGTCCGCAGACGTCGCCGGCGGCCCACGAGCCCCTGGCGCCGGACCAACCGGGCGCAACGTCCACGTCCTCGTCCACGTCCTCGCCCGTGTCGCTCCCCTCGCAGTACCGGCAGTACCCGCAGTACCCGCAGCACTCGGAGCACTCGCCCTTCGCGCCTGACGCCCCCGGCGCGCGCACCGCGACCGTCCTCGGCCCCGGCCGGCTGCGTCCCTCCACGCTGCTGGCCCTGCGCTCCGCCGCCCGCGCCGCCGACGTCGTCCTCGCCCACGGCTCCGACACCCTCGCCGCCTGCGCCCTCGCCCTGGCCGGGACCCGCACGCCGTTCGTCTACGTGTCCGTCGGCCACCCCCGCTACTGGACGGGGACGGCGCTGCGCCGGGTCCGCGGCAGCACCCTCCTGCACCGGGCGGCGGCCGTCACCACGCTCACCGACGAGGCCAGGACCGTCCTGGAGGAGCACTTCCGGCTGCCCGACGGAAAGGTGCGGGTGATCCCCAACTCCCGTGCAGCCGAGAGTTATCCGCCCGCGGAGGGGAAGGACGAGCGGCGGGCCGCCCGGCACGCGCTCGGGCTGCCCGTGGACGTCCTGCTGGTGGCGTGGATCGGCGCGATTGCGCCCGAGAAGCGGCTGGACCTCGCGCTCGACGTGCTCGACCGGCTGCCGGACGTCCGCCTCGCCGTCGCCGGGGACGGCCCGCTGCGGGAGGTCCTGGCCCGGCACCCGGCCGCGGCCCGGGCCCACTTCCTCGGTGCGCTGCCCGACCCCGTTCCGCTCTACCGGGCCGCCGACGCAGTGCTGCTGACGAGTGACAGCGAGGGCGTGCCCGGCGCGCTCATCGAGGCGGCGCTGGCCGGGGTGCCGGCGGTGGCGACGGACGTGGGCTGGGTGCGGGAGGTGGTCCGGGACGGGGCGACCGGCGCGCTGGTCGCCCCGGGGGATCCGCTCGCCCTCGCGGAGGCGCTGGCCAAGGTGCTGGCCTGCAACCGAGCGGGCCTCGGCGCGGCGGCCCGGGAGCACGCGCTCGCGCACTTCGAGCTCGGCGCGGTCGTGGACGCCTGGCAGCGGCTGGTCGCCGAGGTGTGGGCGGAGAGCCGGGGGCGGGCGAGACGGGTGACGGCGAACAGATGACAGATGACAGATTTCAACATCTGTCATCTGTCATCTGTTAGTTGTCCGCCGTCGCCCGTCGCCCGTCGCCGGTCCACCGTCGCACGTCACCACCCGTACGCCCCGGTACGCCGATCGGGCGAATCGGGCCCTACCCGCCCTGCGACGACTCGCCGGTAACGAACCGTCACGGCCAGACTGCCCGATGTGAATCCTGCGAAGTCCGAGAAGCCCGAGGCGCCGGCGAAGCCCCTCAAGCCCGTCAAGCCCGTGAAGCCCGCGAAGTCGAAGGCGCTGCTGAGGTCCACCGTCCTGCTCGCGGTCGCCGCCGGGATCGCCGCGTCGCCCGTCCAGGCCGGCGCGGCCGTCCACCGCCAGCCCGCCGAGGGCGTCCAGTACGTGAAGCTCGACCACCCGCAGCCGGTGCGCGAGTCCGCCCGCACCGAGGCGGTCGAGTTCTTCTGGTACGACTGCGGCCACTCGCAGCAGCTCGAACAGCCGCTCCAGGCCTGGTCGGACAAGCACCGCTCGGACGTCGCCCTGCGGCGGATCCCCGCGATCTGGCAGGGCGGCCCGGAGGAGGCCGTGCAGCGCGGCCACGCGCGCCTGTACTACACGCTGGAGCGCCTCGGCCTGGTCGAGAGACTGCAGGTGAGCGCGTTCCGCTCGGTGCACAACGACAAGGCCGACCTCACCACCGAGGTCGCCGCCACCGACTGGGCCGCGCGCCACGGCGTCGACCCGCAGCGGTTCCGCGAGGCCTACCGGTCCGCCGAGGTGGCGCGGTCGGTCGACGACGCGGCCGCGCAGTTCGTCCGCTACGGCGTCAACGAGCTGCCCACGGTGGTCGTCCAGGGCGAGTACCGCACCTCGCCGAGCAAGGCCGGCAGCGTCGACGCGATGCCCGAGGTGCTGGACTACCTGGTCCAGCAGGAGCAGCAGCGCAAGCACTGATGCCCGGGCCCGGTCGGGCCGGTGACGTGGAGTCAGTGACATGGAATCAGTGAGCTCACCCTTGCCAACTAACCATCTCAATGCTGTTTAATGGTTAGCATGAGCGAGCTGACGATCCCGCACGTCCACCACCGCCACGTCGATCTCGACGGCCTGCGCGTCTTCTACCGCGAGACCGGCCCGGCCGACGCCCCCGTTCTCCTCCTGCTGCACGGCTTCCCGTCCGCGTCGCACCAGTACGCCCGCCTGTTCGACGCGCTCGGCACCCGCTACCGCCTGATAGCCCCCGACTACCCCGGCTTCGGCCACAGCGACAGCCCCGCGCCGGACGCCTTCCACTACCGCTTCGACACCCTCGCCGACGTCGTCGAGCGGTTCTGCCTCGCGCTCGGCCTCGACCGCTTCGCGCTGTACGTCTTCGACTTCGGCGCCCCCGTCGGGTTTCGCCTGGCGACCCGCCGGCCCGAGTGGATCACCGGTCTGGTGGTCCAGAACGGCAACGCCTACGAGGAGGGACTCTCCGACCAGGCGCGGGAGTTCATCGCCAACCGGCACGGCGTCGAGGGTGCCGGCGAACGGGCCCGCGCGATCCTCACCCTGGAGATCACCCGCGGCCAGTACGAGGGCGGCACCGGCGACCCGACCCTCGTCGCCCCCGACGGTTGGACGCTCGACCAGCACTTCCTCGACCGGCCCGGCCGCAAGGACATCCAGGTCGAACTCGCCCTGGACTACCACTCCAACGTCGAGCTCTACCCGGTCTGGCAGGAGTGGCTGCGCGCCGACCAGCCGCCGGCGCTGATCGTCTGGGGCCGCAACGACCTGTTCTTCACGGAGGCCGGCGCCCGCGCCTACCTGCGCGATCTCCCCGGCGCCGAGCTGCACGTCCTCGACACCGGGCACTTCGCGCTGGAGGAGAAGCTGCCCGAAATCGCCCCGCTGATCGACGACTTCCTCGCGCGCACCCAGAAGTGACCTGCGTGGTAGGAGGGTTCAGCCACGCCGCAGCAGGTAGGTGACGAACCCGAGCACGCCCCGGTAGCCGTGCAGCCATGCGGCGCGGTGCCGGTCGGCGGCCTCGCGGGCGGAGGCCGCGCCGGGGTCGTCCGGGTGGTCGAGCGCCCACTCGGCGAGCGTGCCCGTCCACGAGAACTCGTAGGCGTCCCACTCCTGTTGGCTGCTGACGTGCCCGTCCACCGGTGTCCAGCCCTCGGCGATCAGGCGGTCGGTGGTGGTCGCCAGGTCCGCGTAGTCGTCCCGGTCCGCGCCCAGCCCTTCCAGCGCGGCCCGGGACGGCTCGCGCTCCCAGAACGCCTCGCCGACCAGTACCCGCCCGCCCGGCGCGAGTTGATCGCGGACGGCGGCCAATGCCGGCAGCAGCCCGCCGAAAGCGTGCGTCGCACCGACGTTCAGGACCAGGTCGAACGGTTCCGCCGAGTCGAACTCCCGTGCGTCGACGTGGTGGAGGCCGATCCGTCGCACCACGCCCAGCGCGGTCGCCGTCTCCCGGGCCCGGGTCAGCGCGTCCGCGTCGAGGTCGACCCCGACCGCTCGCCACCGCGGGCGCGCGGCCAGCGCTCGGACCAGCCAGGCGCCCTCCCCGCAGCCGAGGTCCAGCATCCGGCCGGCCTCGGCGTGCCCGGTGGCGCGCTCCAGCAGTCGGGCCACCGACTCGTCCGCGAGCGGCGCGGCGACCGGGTGGCGGGCATGGGCGAGACGGGAGAGCCGTTGACGGTCCATTCGAGCAGTATGGATCCGCGACAGCCGGTCGCGCGCGGAATCACGCGCGGAATCCCAGCCGGATCCCCGCCCGGCTTCCCGCCCCGGCTCCCGCGCCGAACCACGTCAGCCCGCGCCGGTCCCAGAGCCGGACACCCGCCAACCCGGACACCCGCCAACCCGGACACCCGCCAACCCGGACACCCGCCAACCCGGACACCCGCCAACCCGGACACCCGCCAACCCGGACACCCACCAACCCGGACACCCACCAACCCGGACACCCACCAACCCGGACACCCACCAACCCGGACACCCACCAACCCGGACACCCACCAACCCGCCAACCCGGAGCCCGGGTGTCAGGCCTGCTGCGAGTACGTCCGGCCCTTCCAGGCCGCTCCCCGCCCGCGCCAGTGCTGGACGGCCGAGTCCACCGTCATCAGCAGGTACATCGCCGCCGTGAACGGGAGCAGCAGCACGGCCGGAGCCGGCTGCCCGTAGTACCGGACCATCGGCAGGTACGTGCCGGCCATCAGCGCCCACGCCGCCCCGCCCGCCACGGCGACCGCCGGAGCCCCCGCGAGCAGGCCGGTCACCGTCGCCACCGGCGGGACCAGGTACACCAGCGCCAGCCCGAGCACCGTCCCGAGCAGGAGCAGCGGCGAGTGCCGCAGCTGGGCGTACGCGCTCCGCGAGACCATCCGCCACAGCTGCTCCAGTCGTGGGTACGGCCGGACGCTGTCGACCTCCCCGGCGAGGCCGAGCCAGGTCCGCCCGCCCGTCGCCTTCACCGCGCGGGCCAGCGACACGTCGTCGATCACCGCGCCCCGGATCGCGGCCACGCCGCCCGCCCGTTCCAGCGCCTCCCGCCGCACCAGCGAGCAGCCGCCCGCCGCGGCCGCCGTCCGTCCGCCGGGGCGGTTGCTCCGGCGGAACGGGTACAGCTGTGCGAAGAAGTACACGAACGCGGGCACGATGAGCCGTTCCCAGCCGGTCTGGACCCGCAGCCGGGCCATCTGGGACACGAGGTCCAGCCCGTTGCTCTCGGCCGCGGCCACCAGCTCGGCGAGCGAGTCCGGGCCGTGCGCGATGTCCGCGTCCGTCAGGAGGAGGTACTCCGCGTCCGGGCCGGCCAGTTCGACGCCGTGCCGCAGCGCCCACAGCTTGCCCGTCCAGCCGGGCGGCAACGGGGGAGGGGTGGTGACGGTCAGTTCCAGGCCGTCCATCGTCCGCAGCTCCGCGGCGAGGGCGCCGGTGCCGTCGGAGCTGTGGTCGTCCACCAGGATCACCCGCGCGCGCCCCGGGTACTTCTGCGCCAGCAGCGTCGGCAGGCTGACCGGCAGCACCCGCGCCTCGTCCCGGGCCGGCACCACGACGGCCGCCTGCGGCCAGCGCGCCGGGGGCCGGCGCGGCGGGAGCCGCACGTCGGTGCGCCAGAAGGACCCGTGGCAGCACGCCAGCCAGAGCCAGACCAGCAGGGAGGACGCGGCGATCCACAGCAGGACGGTCACTCCGGCAGTCTGCCGCAGAACGGGCCCGGAAGGGGGGATCGACTAAAGTCTCGTCCCGTGAAGATCGCACTGATGGACTCCGGAATCGGCCTGCTGGCCGCCGCCGCCGCGCTGCGGAAGCTGCGCCCGGACGTCGACCTCGTGCTGTCGTCGAACCCCGCGTCGATGCCGTGGGGCCCGCACACGCCCGAAGAGATCACCGAGCTCGCGCTCGGCTGCGCCCGGGCCGCGGCGGCGCTCGGGCCGGACGCGCTCGTGATCGCCTGCAACACCGCCTCCGTCCACGCGCTCGCCACCCTGCGGGCCGAGCTCGAACCGGAGCTGCCCGTCATCGGCACCGTCCCGGCCATCAAGCCCGCGGCGGCGCTCGGCGGGCCGGTCGCCATCTGGGCGACCCCGGCCACCACGGGCAGCGCCTACCAGCGCGGCCTGATCCGCGACTTCGGGGGCACGGCGGACGTGACGGAGGTCGCCTGCCCGGGGCTGGCGGACGCGGTCGAGCACGGCGACGACGACGCGATCACCGCGGCGATCGCGGACGCCGCCGCCCGGACGCCCGCCGGCACGTCGGCGATCGTCCTCGGCTGCACCCACTACGAGCTGGTCGAGGACCGCATCCGCGCGGCCGTCGCCGCCACGGTGGCCCCGGGCTTCACCTTCTACGGCTCCGCCGACGCGGTCGCGGCCCAGGCGCTGCGCCGTGTCGCGGACCCGGGCCGCATCGGGACGGGCACGACGACGGTCCTCCACGCGGGGGTCCCCACCGTCCTCCCGCCGGCCGCCGCCCTCTACGCCGAGTCGCGCGCGCTGGTGGCCCCGACCCTCGCGGTGTAGCTCCGCACGCGGGCCCGCCAGGGCCCGGGGGCCGCGGGGGGGGGGGGACGGCCGCGCAGGCAAACCGGCGCGCGGCCCCCGCCGCCGGCGCGGGCCCTCCGGGCGGGGCGAGCGGACAAAAAAAA
>NZ_JBHWGD010000025.1:38739-47032 GCF_042733235.1 Kitasatospora sp. NPDC059722 | reverse complement strand
GCCGGGGTGGATTTGGCGTGGGTACTAGTCCCCCCCGCCCCCCCCCCGGCGTCCCGGCCTTTTCCCGGCCCCGTACGCGAGGAAGAGGAGTCCGCCCCCTATCCGACCGGCCGGCGGCGCCAGCGGCGGTAGGCCGGCTCCAGGCCGGACAGGATCGTGTCGAACCGGCGGGTGCTGGTCGTGGAGTCGACCTGGAGCCGGCTGATCTGGAGCGGGTGGGAGGGGATCCGCGGCCCGAGGCGGTGGTCGGAGAGGAAGCCAAGGCGGTAGCCGAGCTCCTGCAGGACGGTCTCGGCGCGGGGGTCGTGGCCGCCGTCGGGGTAGGCGAAGGCGATGGGGGGCTCGCCGAGCCACTGCGTGAGGGCCTCGTGGGCGCCCGCGATCTCGGCGCGGACGGTGTCGTCGTCGCAGCGCCCGAAGCACGGGTGCCCCTGGGTGTGGTTGCCGATCGCGATGCCGCCGTCCCGCAGGTCCCGCAGGTCGGCGGGGGTGAGCTGCTCCTGGCTCGGCGGTCGGCGGTCGGCGCTGACCCGCAGCTCGTGCAGGCTGCGCCGGCGGTCGGGGTCCGGCATGGCCTTGAGCCGGGGGAGCAGCTGCGCGGGGTGGCCGGAATCGAGTGAGCGGGCCCGGCCGCCGTGCCGGGCGAGGAAGTCGGCCTCGTGCCACCAGAACGGCCGCTCGGTGCCGATGAGCTCGGAGATGACGAACGCGGCGGCCGGGATGCCGCGGGCGTCGAGGGCCGGCAGCGCGTGGGTGAGCACGCTGCGGTCGGCGTCGTCGAAGGTCACCAGCACGCTGCGCGGCGGCAGCGGCCGCTGCTCGGTGACGGCCTGCAGGACGGCGGCGAGGGAGACGGGGGTGGCGAGTCTTCGCAGCCGGTCGAGCTGGGCGCCGAACGAGCCGGGGTCGGTGACGCCGTGGTAGGCGAGGACGGCGAGCCGCTGGGCGGCGCGGGCCCGGAAGACCGGCTGGACGGGGGCGAACCGCAGCCAGTCGACGGGCTCGTTGCGGCGCCGGGTCCCGGCGGTCGCGCCCGCCGTCCACCCCCCGTGCGACTCGCCCAGGCAGCCGGCGAACGGCGCCAGCGCGCGCACGCCGGGGGCGGTGGTGAACGCCGCGGTGGACATCGACGACCCGGACCTGGACGGCCCGGACCTCACCGGCACGGACCCGGTCGAGACGGACCTGGGCGAGACGGACCCGGACGGGAAGGAGAGCGGCGAAGCGGACCTCGACGAGACCGGCGAGACCGACGAGATGGACGACACGGACGACATGGACGAGGCGGACGACACGGATGAAACGGACAACGGTGATACGGACATCGGCACGACGGACATCGGCACGACGGACATCGGCATGGCGGACATCGACGTGGTGGGCTGGGAATGCGGCACGGTTCCCCCTCGGTCGCCGAGCGGCGTGGCGGTACCGTCGGAAGACGGAGCCCGGCCTCCGACTCCAGTGGGCGGCGGCTCCGCCCCCTGGGTATTCCGGTCCTCGGCGGGGGGACGAACACCCGCACCGCGGACGGCTCCTGGATCGCTCAATGTAGTGGGAGACCCCCACCCCCGGCGGATGGTTGTGCTGGGTGGACGAGGATTTTTCGTGGACCGAATGTGGAGGTGAATTGCATGCTCACGGCAGGTGTGAAGGGTTGCGCTGAGTGCCGGGGGCATCACCGCCCGCGGGCTGCTTCCGGCGTCCGGCCGGGGTACCTTGGGCTCATGGCAGATGCGGACCGTGATCCCTTCCACCTGCACGGCGCGACCCGGATGGCGCGCGCATGGAGCGGCGGTGCCCTGGTGACCCACCAGATTCCGCTGGCCGTGGTGGGTCTGGCCTGCCTGGCGCTGGGGATCGTCGTCGCGGTGATCGTGCCGGACAGCGGCGGGCCCGCGTGGGCGATGGCCGTGGCCGGCTGCCTGGCGGCCGGGGTCCTGCTGCTCGGGCGGATCGCGTTCGGCCTGCTGCGCGACCGCCGCGGCGCCGCACTCTGAATACCGGTCCCGATTGCGGCCGGACGGCGGCCCGATACCGTGCTGATACCGGTCTGAGCGCCGCCCCCGAACACGGTGGGTGAACACCGGAACCGAACACCGCGACACGCACCGAACTCGCGGAAGTGCGTACGCGCGGTGAAGTCGGCGAACTCGGCGAACTCGACAAAAGCAGCCGAAGCGGCCGGATTTCGGCTGCTTCGGTAAAGCGTTCCCCACTTCTTCCACCATTCCCGGGCGACGCCTTCAAACCTCCCCTTACCGTGAATGCGTTCTCTTGGAGGGGTTGCGATGAGCGGCAGCGCCGGGACCGGTGGGTCGGAACCCGCCAGACATGCGCCGGGATCATGAAGCGCGGCGGCGACCTCGCGGTCGCGGCCCTGGCCGGGATCGTCGCGGTGCCGCTGGCGCTGGCGATCGCCGTGCTGCTGCGCTGGGCGGCCGACGGGCCGGTGCTCCTGCGCCTGCCCAGGGCGGGCCGGCACGGCCGCGTGTTCCACGTCCTGCGCTTCCGGACCGACCGGCGCGGACGGATCGGGGAACTGCTGCGCCGCACGGGCCTGGACGAACTGCCCCGGCTGTGGAACGTCGCCCGCGGCGAGATGGGGGTGATCGGCCCCCGGCCCGATCACCCGGCGCAGGTGGTCCACTACGACCGCCGCGAGCGCGCCCGGCTGGCCGTGCGGCCCGGCCTCACCGGCTGGGCGCAGCTCCAGGCCCGCGGGCCGTCCGCCGGGCTGAGCCGCCCGCAGTGGGCGGAGCTGGACCTCTGGTACGTCGAGCACCGCTCGTTCGGGCTCGACCTGCGGATCCTCGGTCTGACGGTCAAGGCGTTGCTGTGCCCGGACGACGGCGCGGTGGGCGACCCCGTACGGCCCGGCCGCCGAACCGGTCGGCCTGGGTAGGCTGCGGTTCATGGCCATTCCTCAGTTTCTCGCCGAGCTCCGTTCCGTGGTGGGCAACCGCCCGCTCTGGCTGAGCGCCGTCGCGGGCGTCGTGCTGGACGACCGCGACCGGGTGCTGCTCGCCAGACGGTCCGACGACGGGCGGTGGGCGGTGGTGGGCGGCATCCTCGACCCCGGGGAGCAGCCGGCCGACGGCGTGGTGCGCGAGGTGCTGGAGGAGACGGGCGTGGTGGCGGTGCCCGAGCTGCTCGCCTCGGTCTCCGTCACGGAGCCGGTGACGTACCCGAACGGCGACGTGACGCAGTACCTGGTGCTGACCTTCCGCTGCCGGGCGATCGGCGGCGAGGCGCGGGTGAACGACGACGAGTCGCTGGAGGTCGGCTGGTTCGCGCTGGACGCGCTGCCGCCGATGATCGACCTCGAACACGAGCGGCTGCGGCACGCGCTGGAGTGCGAGGGGCCGGCGGTGTTCTCGTGGGAGGGCAAGGAGCGCCCCTGACGGTGCCGGGCGCCGGACCGGTCACCCGGGCGATGATCACCCGACGAGTCCCGGGTGACCGGCCGGCCGGTTCGCCCACCGATCGGTTTGCGCCAAAACCTCAGCCCTTGTGCTGGCGGTAGGCCTCCTCGGCCGCGTCCAGGACCGCGGCGAGGTCGCCGCCCGCGGTCGCGGTGGCGACGGCGGCGACCGTGCCCTCGACGAAGGGGGCGTCGGCGAAGCGGACCGGGAACGGCAGGCCGTGCTCGTCGGCCTCGGTGAGCAGGGCCCGTACGGTCGTGACCGCGCTGCCCAGGTCGGCCAGCACGACGACGCCGTGGCCCTGGTCGACCCGGCGGGTGGCGGCGGCCACCAGGACGGCGCTGATGCCGGGTCCGGCGGCCGGGTCGCCACCGGTGGCGGCGACCGGGGCGGGGGAGTCGGATCCGGTCAGCGCGAGCGCCAGGGTGCGGACGGCGGTGGCCAGTTCCTGGCTGTGGGACACCAGGACGATGCCGACCCGGCCGTGCGCGGGCGGCCGGCCGCGGGTCGGCCGGGGCAGCGGGGCGCCGGAGGGCGGGGTGCGGGGCGCCGGGGGGTGGGCCGAGGGGGCGTCCGAGATGGGGATGACATCGGCGCGGGCGCCGTCCCGGCGGTTCATCGGCTGCTCCCTGCGGGGTCTCGGGTCGGGACCGGTCCGGGCGGTGTGCCGGGCGGTGCGCCGGGCCGCGGACCGGACGTCGGGTCGAGGTCCTCCTCACTCTGGCAGCTGCCCGCGGCCCCGCCGGGCGGACACGCCCGCCGCCCGCCGGGCGCCGCCGGTGCCCGGCCGGGTGGAGACCTCGTCAACCCGCTGACCGGGGCGGGCGGGTGTGGCTAGGCTGGCCGGGAAAGCCGTCGGGAGGAGACCGAGCAGTGGCATCGAACAGCGGGACTGACGTGGAGACGGCCGGCGCCCGGGGAGCCGGGGCGGGGCCCGAGCTCGCGCCCAGCGGGAAGCCCAGGGTGGACTTCACCGGCGCGACGTGGCTGTGCAGCAGCCAGGGGGTCGGGGACGTCCAGATCGCGTTCGTGGACGGGTACATCGGGATGCGGGACGGCCGTCAGGAGGACGGGCCGGTACTGGTGTTCACGCCGGGCGAGTGGCGGGCCTTCGTGCTCGGCGCGCGGGACGGCGAGTTCGACCTCACCTGAGTCGCGGCACGGGCCCGGGAGGGCGAGGAGTGCGGTCGTGGGGCGGCCCCGGGGACGGGGTTCGCCCCACGGGCGTTCCAGGAGTCCCTCCGAGGAGCGGCGCGGGGTTCGCCACGGGCCGCCGCGGATCCGATACGGAAGGGCCGCTGACGGCACGGAAAGGCCGCTGACGGGTCGTCGGAGGGTCGCCGCAGGGCCGACTCGCAGTCGGCTCACGGCCGGTTTCGGGTAACGATCATCACAACAGATGATCTATTGAGCGTGCCTCGTCAGAATTTCTGTTGACTGTTAGACAAACGCAGCTCAGAGTATGAGCACAGGCAGACGCCGTGCCCACCGCCCCCACGCGGCCAGACACGGCGCCTGCTGTGCGGCCCGGCAGCGTTGCCGGGCCATCCTCCCAGTAGTCCCCTGCGCACCGGGGTGCGTCGGCCGGTCCCGGCCCACGAGGGGCCGGCAGTCGCCGGGAGGTCGGCGCCGAATCCGAGAGCGACTCGGACCGCGGCACCATGTGCTCGGGACCCGCACGCCCCCACGCGGCGGCGTCCCGAGCAGATCCACGGGAGCGACGGGCCGGGGCCCCGCGGATCTGGTCTCTTGTTGCGTGAACTGCACGGAACTGCAGGAACTGCACGGAACTGTTGGCTTGTGGCTGTGCTGTGTGCGACGACGAAGCTGGGTGCTCGGCGGATCGGCACGACGATGTGCACAGTGAGGGATACGCGTGTAGGGCCGCGTATGCGACATGCCGTCCCCCCGGAGGGTGAAACCCAGAACGGCTGTCGTGCTGAACCGAACGTAGCCCGGACGGTTGCTCAGAGTCAACATTGGTCTCTGAGCGTGGATCTCCCGCCGGTGCCCCACCCACCCCGCGAGCGTGGTGTGCCGGACACGTACGATGTTCCCATGTCTTTTCTCCGCCGTCGCTCCGGACAGCCCGCCGGCCCGGACTTCGACGTGCTCGCGATGGACCCGGGCGACTGGCCCGGCGACTTCGGTGCGGCCATGATGACCGGCCCGGACGGCTCCTGCCAGGGGATTTTCCTGCGCTACGACCTGTTCGGCGGCAGAGGCCCGGCGATGTTCATCGGCAACCTCCCCGAGGGCTCGCCGGCCCGGGAGACCGGTGACGACGTCCCCTTCGAGGTGCGCCAGCTGCTCGCGGCCCTGGAGAACGACGAGCCGGTCGACTTCGTCTCGGCCGAGGACTTCCCGGTCATGCTCGGGGACGACCTGCTGATCGTGAAGAAGGTCAAGGTCAGCGAGGAGCGCGTGTTCTGCGCCCAGTTCGGCCGCAGCGACGGCGTCCAGGTCACGATCGCGTCCTGGGACCGACCGATTTCGGACGACCTGTATCAGCTCCTGAAGCCGCTCCCCGCGGACATGTTCCAGCAGGGCTGAAAACCGCCGTCCGCCCCTCGTTCGTCCGCCGTCCACCCGGTGCTCGTCCGGCGGCCGTCCGCCGTCCGGTCCCCGGGCCGCTGCTTGACGGTTTCGATCACCGGTTCGTACAGTCGCGGACATGTCGTGCCGTCTCCCGCTGCTGACCCGCCGCAGCTATCTGGACCTGCGGCGCACCGCCAGCGCGGCGTGTCCGGGCCACTGAACGGCGGAGCGCGTCCGGCCGAGCGGCCGGAACCGATCCGGGGTCGGACCCCGTGCCGAACCGGGTCCGGACCTGCGCGCCGCCGACCGACGGTGCGAGCCCGCCCGGCGGGCCGCCCGCAGTTGCCGAGCCCCTGCTGCCGCCCGGAGGCACCCGCACCATGACCACGACCGCCGCCGACCCGTCGCCCGTCGCCGCCGCCCTCGCGGGGCTGCCCCGGGTGGTCGACCTGCTCGCCGCCCGCGCTGAGGAGCACGACCGGGACGCGACCTTCCCCTACCAGGGCATCGAGGCGGTGCACGAGGCCGGGCTGCTCACCCTCACCGTGGCGCAGCGGTACGGCGGTCCGGGCGGCACGCTCGCCGACACCGTCCGGGTGCTGTCCCAACTCGGCCGCGGGGACGCCTCGGTGGCCGTCGTGACCGCGTTCACGCTGCTCCAGCACGCCGAGCAGGCCCGCCGGGCGCCGTGGCCGGCGGCGGGCTACCGGAGGCTGCTGACGGAGTCCCGGCGCGGGCCCGCCCTGGTCAACACGCTGCGCGCGGAGCCCGGCGGCCGGCCGGGGGCGCTGCCGGGGACGGTGGCCCGGCGGGACGGGGACGGCTGGCGGCTCACCGGGCGCAAGACGTACTGCACCGGGGCCGAGGCGCTGGCCTGGATGGCGGTCACGGCGCGGACGGACGAACCGGAGCCGAGGGTCGGCACGTTCCTGGTCCGCGGCGAGAGCGAGGGCGTGGAGATCGATCCCACCTGGGACCAGCTGGGCCTGCGGGCCAGCGCCAGCCACGACGTGGTGCTGGACGCGGTCCGGGTGCCCGCCGAGCTCGCGCTCGGGCTCACGGTCGTGCGCCGCGCCGAGGGCGGGCAGGACGCGCCGGAGCGGACGGCGGGGGACCGCGTCGCGGAGGCCGAACTCGCCCGCGCCTGGCACGATCTGGCCCTCTCCGCGGTCGCGGTCGGGGTGGCGAGGGCGGCCCAGGCCTGGCTCGTCCGGTTCCTGAACCAGCGGACTCCGGCCAATCTGACCGAGCCGCTCGGCGTCCTGCCGCGCTACCGCTGCGCGCTCGGCGAGATCGAGGCCCAGCTGATCGGCGCCGAGGAACTGGTCGAGGGGCTGGCCGCGCGGGTGGACCGGGGCGAGCGGGCGGCCGTCGTGCGGACCGGACCGGCCCACCTGCTGGCGACCAGGGCCGCGACCGCCGCCGTCCAGCAGGCCGTCGCGCTGACCGGTAACCCGGGGCTGAGCCGGCGTCACCCGCTGGAGCGCTACCTGCGGGACGTGCTCAGCAGCCGGGTGCACCTGGCACCCGAGGAGGCCGTCCTGGAGTCCGCCGGCCGGGCCGCCCTGGAGCGCGGCGCCCGGCCGTAGGGCGGCTGCCGTCCGGCCTGGTCACGGGGCCGCAGCGGCACGGGTGCCGCGCTCCAGGGCGGCCCGGGACCGGTCGGTCAGCGGGTGCCCACGGCGGCCCGGACGGCCCGGCGGGCCAGGGCGGCGTCGTCGTAGAGGCGGCGGATCATGATCCGCTGCTCCTCGCCCGCGCCCGGGACGTCGTAGAGCCGGATCTCGCGCATCAGCACGAGCACCAGGTTGATCAGGAACGCGTCCCTGGCCATCGTGCCGCCGCTCTGGGCGAGTTGGCTGATCTGACGGCGCGCCGCGGTGTCGCCGGACAGGACGCTCCACAGGACCGCGAGGTCGTAGCCGGGCAGGTACCAGCCGGCCTGCTCCCAGTCCACCAGCACCGGACCGGACGGCGCCAGCAGCATGTTGCTGAGCAGGGCGTCGCCGTGGCAGAGCTGGAGCGGGGTGTGGCCGAGGCCGTGCAGCAGGCCGCGCAGGTCGCCGGCGTCCCGGTCGGTCAGCTGGCCGACCGAGTGGTAGCGGGCGATCTCCATCTGGTAGTCCAGCCGGGGCTGGAACACGTCGCCCGGCGGGCGCCACAGGTTGAGCGTCCGGACGGCGGTGAGCAGGGCCCGGACCTCGCCCGGGGTGGGCGCGTTGACGGGGTGGCGTTCCCGGGGGGGCGGGCCCCCCGGGCCCCGCGGCCGGGGCCGCACCCCCCCGGGGGGGGGGGCGGGCGGCCCCCCGGGGGCGGCGCCCCGCCGGCCG
>NZ_JBHWGD010000025.1:15734-38729 GCF_042733235.1 Kitasatospora sp. NPDC059722 | reverse complement strand
CTCGCGCCCGGGCGGCGAGCCGCCGCGCCGACCCGCGCGGGGGGGGCGGGGGTGCGGGGGGTGGCTCCCCTCGGCGCGCGCCCGCGGGCACCGCCGCTCCAGGACGAGCACGCACCGGTCGTGGTCGGCGGCGACCAGCCGGGGCAGGCGCACCGGCGGACGGTGGCGCACGAACGCCCGGTAGACCGCGACCTCGTGGTGGAAGTCGGCCACCAGCTGCTCGAAGTACTCACTCCGCACGGCCTGCGGCGCGAGGCACTTGGCGACCACCGGGGCCCGCCCGATGGTGCCCGCCACCAGGATGTGGCGGCTGCCCTCGCGCAGCACCTGGCGCGGGGTGAACGCGGGACATATCCGCGCGACGCTCGCCAGGGCGGCCCGTACCGCCGGGGTCTGGAGCGCCGAGGGGTCGATCCGCTCGGGGCCGATCGGGGTGCCCGGCCGGTGCGGGCCGCGCAGCAGGCGGCCGTCGACCTGGCGGGCGAGGGGGACCCGGCCGCCGGGCGGGGGGGCGGCCTCGGGGCCGCGCAGACCCAGCGCGCTGCGGCCGGCCGGAACCCGGGCGTCCGCGGACCGGCCCTCGGCGCCGCGCGGGGCCGCCGGGCGGCTCGGCGGGGGCGCCTGCTTGGGTCCGGGACGGCCCGCGGCCGCGGTGGGGGGGCGCAGCGCGGTGCGGGTCGGGCTCGGCGTGGGGGTCGTCGCTGAGGAGTACATGGGGTGAGGGTGGTCCCTTCCTGTCCGTCGGCGGGTGCGCCCCGCGGGGGCGGGGGAGGGCCGGTGCCCCGTGCTTCCTGGTGTGCCGGGGGCCCTGCTTCGGGGGGTGGTGCGGCGGTGGTGCGGCGGTGGTGCGGGGGGTGTTCGGGTGGTGTCCGGCGGCCGGGTGGTGCGCGGGCGCCGGGCACGGACGCGGGGATTAAGGACCCCTGGTCCGGCGGTGTCCCGGCCGTCCGCACCCTGGGGAATGCGGTCGGCCGGAGCCGCCGTGGCCGTGCCCGGCGCTCCCGCGCCACCCGGCCGCGCCACCCCCTCGGGTGAGGACCGGGCGCGCCCCTCGCCACGGTCGGGGGATGCCCCGACGCCGGTCCGGAGCGCCTCCCGCCCCGGGGGCGAGGTGGCGCACCCCTACAACACACCCGCGCCGCACTGGCTTAGTAGTCTGGCGGGCCCTGGCGAACGGTGGCGAATGCTCGCCTGGCACTTGCCGGAGCCTCTAGCCTCGAACCAGCCGAGGAACCTGGGGGCTTCACGTGAGCAGGGGACCCAACACCCGACTCGCCGATCTGTTCGTCCTGACCGGATGGTCGAAGGGCGAGCTGGCGCGGCTGGTCAACCGTAGGGGCGCCGCGCTGGGTCAGCAGCAGCTGTCCACCGACACCTCGAGGGTACGGCGCTGGATCGAGCAGGGGGAGATTCCCCGCGATCCGGTGCCGCGGGTGCTGGCGACCGTGTTCACGGAGCGGCTCGGACGTGTCGTCACCACTGAGGACCTCGGTCTGGAACGACACCGGCCCACCAGGAGCGGGGCGGCGCAGTCCGCAGCGGAGCCATGGTCGCCGGATCGAACGGCCGCGGTCCTCACCGAGTTCACGGGAATGGACCTCATGCTGAACCGACGTGGATTGGTGGGCGCGGGCGCCGCGCTCACGGCCGGGGCGGTCATCGCCGACTCCCTGAAGGGCTGGCTGGGCGGGGACGCGGTCGCGTACGCGGCCTCGGCGCCCGGGCCGCGCCAGGTGATCACCGGGGCGGGCGCGCGCCCGGTGGTGGACGTGTACGACGCGGGCCCGGTCGGGCTCGACGAGGTGGAGGCGTTGGAGCGCTCGGTGCAGGTCTTCCGGGCGTGGGACGCGGCGCGCGGCGGCGGGCTGCAGCGCAAGGCGGTGGTCGGTCAGCTGAACGAGGTGGGCGGGCTGCTGACGCACCGGCACCCGCCCTCCGTGGAGCGGCGGCTGTGGCTGGTCGCGGCGAACCTCGCGGTGCTGGCCGGCTGGATGTCGCACGACGTGGGCCTGGAGCCCACCGCCCAGCGGTACTTCATGATCGCCGCGGAGGCGGCCAAGGAGGCGGGCGACCGGCCGCGGGCGGGCGAGGCGATCTCGCGCGCGGCCCGGCAGATGGTGCACCTGGGCCGGGCGGACGACGCGATCGACCTGATGGCGGCGGCGAAGGCGGCGGGCGGCCGGCTGCTGCCGAGGACGCGGGCGATGCTGAACACCGTCGAGGCGTGGGCGCACGCCTCGATCGGGCACACGCAGGACACCTACCGGCTGCTCGGCGAGGCCGAGGACCTGTTCGCCGAGGACGCGCCGGAGCCGCCGCCGTCCTGGATGCAGGTGTTCGACGAGGCCGAACTGCGCGGCATGCAGGCGCTGGTGCTGCGCACGCTCGCGGAGCACGACCTGTCGGCGGCGCCGCAGGCGCGGCGGCACGCGGAGCGGGTGATCGCCCTGCGGGAGGGCACCGGGCAACTGCGCTCGGCGCTGTTCGACCGGATCACGCTGGCCTCGGTGCACTGGATCACCGGGGAGCCGGACGCGGCGGAGCTCCAGGCCAAGATGGTGATGAACCTGATCGGGCAGAACTCCTCGCACCGCACGTGGGACCGGCTGCGGGAGATGTACCGGCTGACGGCGCAGTACCGCGGGCTGCCGGCGGTCGACGAGCTCCGGGTCCAGTTGGGGCAGGAGCTGCGGGTGGCGGACGCGAAGAACCGGCCGCGGGCGACCTGAGGGGACGGACGTCCGGGAACGGGACGTCCGTTCGGAGCGGGGCGCCCGTTCGGACCGGGGTGCCGGTGGGGCGGACGCGGGCCGGACCGGCGGGTGTGTCCGCCGCGGCGCGGTCAGCGGTGCTCGCCGGCTCCGGCGCGTGCGGCCGGCCGCAGGAGCATGCGCAGCGCGGTGACGGTGCCGTCCGGGCCAAGGACGGGCTCGCCCGCGCACTCGACGCTGTCGTGCGTGCCGTCGAACCGGCGGACCCGCAGGGTGCCGCACGTGGTGCGCCCGTGCACGAGGGTGTCGGTCATCATCCGCCGCAGCAGCGGCCGGTCGGCCTCCGGGAGGCGGTCCGGCAGCCGGTCGAGGCTGAGCGGGCCGTGTCCGGGGTCGCAGCCGAGGAGCCGGAAGGTCCCGGCGTCCCAGCGGACCCCGTCGGTGAGGAGGTCCCATTCGGCGGAGCAGACCGTGGGGCCGGACGGCTCCTGCGCCGTGCCGTCCACTCTGCCGTCGTCCGTTCCGCCGTCGGACGCGCCGGACTCCGGCGTGCCCGCTTCCGCCGCGCCCGGGGCCGGTCCGGTGCTCGGGGCGGCCGTGGCGGTGGCCGTGCCCGCGCCCGTGCCGCCCGTCGGGGTGCCGTCCGCGAGGGCGGTGCCCGGCGGGCGCGCCGGGGCCGAGGACATGTTCATGACCGGTCCATCGATCTGGGGCGCTCGCTCGGTGTGAGCGGGCCGTGGCGGTTGGTGAGACGACTGTCGCACAGCCGCGTCCTCTCCGTGGGGTTTTGGACAGAACGTGGGCAAAATTCCTCTGGCATATGCCACTGTGGCCGAAGCGTTCGTCGCCCTGTGTGCGGACCGGGGCCCGAGGCGGTAACCTTCGGTGATTCCGGCGCCCGGGCGCCCACCGCAGTACCCACCAGAGACCCCGGCGACGGAAATCCCGTTGCCACTACGACCGCCGCAACGGATGCTGACCTCATGTTCGAGCCAGTGATAGCACCTAGTGCCAGCCTCCTCGGCCTCCTGCAGCGGGGCCGCGGTGACGGGCAGCTCCACGCGCTGGCCGCCGACCGTACCGAGGCCATCGCCGCGCTGGAGGAGTGTGTCACCAGGGACCCACGAGCCGACTGGCAGGTCGAGAGCCGCTCGCTGTACTACGCGCGCCTCTACATGGAGCTGGAAGCCCCCCTCGACGGCATCGAGGACCACCTCCACTCCGCGGAGGACCTGGTCAGCGACGACGAGAACCGCACGGGCCTCGCCCTGTCCGTCCTCGGCCACCTCGCCGCGTACGGCCGGCGCGACGCGCTGCTGATGCTGCGCGAGTACGCCGCCACCGGCGCCAACTGGGCCTGGGCCCTGGACGAGCTCGCGCTGCGCGACGACGACCGCGGCCTGCTCCTCCTCGGCACCGCCGTGCTGGACCGCTTCCCGCCGGGCCCCGAGGGCGACGCCGAGCTGCGCGAGTTCATCCGCAACGCCTACGAGCCCCGGCCCTGGCGGCTGTGGGCCGCCTACCACCCGAGGGTCGCGGCGGCCAGCGAGCAGTCGCCCTTCGACGTGTGGCAGCGCCAGCTCAACCGCAGCGGCGTCACTCCCGGCTGGTCCACCGCCGACGTGCTCGCCTGGGCCGACCAGGGGGAGCTCGGCGGCCTCGGCGCCGGCGCCTTCCTCGGCCGTCCGGAGCCGTCCGCCCAGGTGGGGCGCGGTGACACCGCCGGGCCCGGCCCCGACGCCGTCGACCGCCGCGCCGCCGCGGCCGCCCGCTGCCTGACCGCCGTCGTCCGCCCCGAGGACCGGCCCGCGCTCATCGAGGCCGCCCGCGACGGCCTGCCCGGCGCCCGCAGAGCGGCCCTGCGCTACCTCGTCGACCAGCGGGATCCCGCCGCCGCCGAGCTGATCGAGGCGGCCGCGGCCGACGTCGACGACCGGATGGTGCGCTCCGCCCTGGAACTGCTCGGCCGGATGCGCGGCCCCGAGGCCCTCGCGCACGCCCGCCGCTGGGCCGACCCGGCCACCGGCGGCGCCGACAGCGCCCTCGGCGAGGCCGCCGTCCAGCTGCTCGCCGACGCCGGGGAGCCGGACGACGCACCCCTCGTGGTCGCCGGACTGCGCCGCTGGGTCTCCGTGCGCGGGGTCGTCGGCACCGGGCTCGGGTCGCTGGTCGACGGTGCGGGGCGGCTGGCCGCCGCCGACGCCGTCCCGGTCCTGCGCCACATCTACGGCGAGGCCGCCTCCTCCGAACTGCGCGGACGCGCCGCCCGGGCGCTCGCCACGACCGACGTGCACTTCCCCGAGGGCCCGGCCGTCGAGTGCCTGTGGGACTGCGAGGAGACCACCCGTGAGCTCGCCGCGCGGCACGTCGCCACCACCGGCGACGCGCGTGTGCTGGAGCGATTGCGGCGACTCGCCGCCGACCCGGCCGAGGAGGCCGAGGTCCACGCCGCCGTCCGCGGCCGGCTGACCGCCGCCCGGGAGTTCGGGCGCTAGACACCTTTTCGGCCGCGGAGGGCCGGGGCACCCTGCCGGGGTGTCCCGGCCCGTCTGCTTTTCCCCGCTTGCCCCTGTTTTCCTCTGCTTCTTGCTGCTCCCCGCTGGTCTCCGCTGCTTCCCGCTGCCTTCCGAGTGGGCGTTCAGGGCCCGGAGTTGAAAGCCCGTTCTACTTCACGACGCCCGCGTCCGGGGCGAGGACGCCACCCGCGACCAGTCCGATGATCAGGATGCCGAGCAGCACCCGGTAGACCACGAACGGCAGGAAGCTGTGGTGCGAGATGTACTTGAGGAACCAGGCGATCGCCGCGTAGCCGACCGCGAAGGCGATGACGGTCGCCAGGACCGTCGGCCCCCAGGCCGGGGCCGGGCCCTCGCCGATCTTGAACAGCTCCAGCGTTCCCGAGGCGAGCACCGCCGGGATCGCCAGCAGGAACGAGTACCGGGCCGCCGCCTCCCGGCTGTAGCCGAGCAGCAGGCCCGCGCTGATCGTGCCGCCGGAGCGCGAGACGCCCGGGATCAGCGCCAGCGCCTGGGCGAGGCCGAACGCGCCGGCGTGCGGGAGGGTCAGGTCGGTGATCGGACGGGCGTGGCGGATCGCCCGGGTGCGGTCGGCGAAGGCCAGGACCAGGCCGAAGACGATCAGTGTGGTGCCGATGATCCGCAGGTCGCGCAGGTGGGTCTCGATGGTGTCCTGGAAGAGCTTGCCCAGGATGCCGATCGGCAGGGTGCCGATGATCACGAACCAGCCCATCCGGGCGTCGTGGTGCGAGCGCAGTGCCGGGCGGACGAGGGACAGCGCCCAGGTCCGGATGATCGAGGCGATGTCGCGGCGGAAGTAGATCAGCACCGCCGCCTCGGTGCCGAGCTGGGTGACGGCGGTGAAGGCCGCGCCCGGGTCGTCCCAGCCGAGCAGGGCGGAGAAGATCCGCAGGTGGGCGCTGGAGGAGATCGGCAGGAACTCGGTGAGGCCCTGGATCAGGCCGAGCACGGCGCCGTGGAGCCAGTCGATCGTCACCGGACACCCGCCCCGGGTATCCGTCGGTCCTGCTGCATGTGGGTGTCCTCGCGGGTCGGAACGGGCGTGCGGGCATGCGTGCCGCCGCGACCCGCCCGGCCCTCGGGCCGCGCGCGGCCCGGCGCGCGGCCGATGGTACGGGGTGAAAGTGACGATTCTTTGTTCACCCTTTAATCGGGCTTTGCGCACCGGGTCCTTTCGTGGTCAGCCGGCGGGCCCGGACCCAGGTGCGGTCCTCCGTCAGGTAGCGCTCCACCGCCAGACCGGCCTCCGCCAGGGCTCCTTCGAACTCCTCGGTGCTCAGCGGCCGGGAGCGGAAGGTGTGGGTCCAGCGGCCGTCCGGGAACTCGTACTCGGCGAGGACGGTGTTCGAGCCGTCCCCGTTCGGTGTCGACGAGACCATCCGGGCGACTCCGTCCGTGCCCGCCAGCCTGCTCTCGCGGGGCACGTTGCGGTGCCAGTCCTCGCCCTCGCGCTGCATCAGTACGCAGCCGTCGTCGGTGACGTGGCGGCGGCAGGTTTCCAGGAGCCCTTGGCGGACGGCCACGTCGCCCGCGTGCACGAGGAAGGAGGCGAGCATGACGACGTCGAAACGCTCGCCGAGGTGCAGGTGCTCGATCGGGCTGCGAACGGTCCGGACGTCCTCGCGGACCCGGGCCAGCATCTCGGCGGACTCGTCGACGGCCGTCACGGTGAACCCGCGGTCGGTCAGCGGGTGGGTCATCCGGCCCACGCCGCAGCCCAGTTCGAGGATCCGGGCGCCGGTCGGCACGGCGCCCTCGATCAGGTCCGGGATGTCGCCCGCCGGGAGGCGGGACCAGAGCTCGACGGCGCAGCCGTCCGGGGTGATCGCGCCCGGACCGGTGCCGTCGTAGCCCTCGCGGCGCACGGTGGGGCCCTGTGGGGTGGGGAGTTCGTTGCTCATGCCGATCATCGGAACACGGGTGCGGCAGGAGGGGAAGGAGTTCCCGGGAGCCCGTACGGGTTTCGGTCAATTCGCCGCCGGGTGCTGCGGATCCGCGCCCGCCAGGTCGGCCAACGTGGCGTTCAGCCAGGCGAGTTCGGCCTCCGTGGTGGCGCGGGCGATCAGCAGCAGGCCGCGGCGGAAGGGGTCGGCGAACTCCTCGGCTCCGACCGGGCGCTCGCCCTCGTAGAAGAAGCTCGCCGGTTCGGCGAGGAAGGCGAGGCGGCGGCGGAGCACGGCGGCCTGGTCGGCGGGGCGGTCGAGGTGGCGGAGGAACGCGAGGAGGGTGAACCAGCGATTCTCGTCGCTGATGTCGAGCCGCTCGGGCTCGCGCAGCCGGTCGAGCAGGGCGGTGCGGCCGGCGGCAGTGAGGTGGAGGGTGTGGCGGGGGGCGGCGGCGGTGCCGGGCTCGGTCTCGCGGACGAGCAGGCCGTCGGACTCCAGGCGCTTGATCGCCGGGTAGAGGGTGCCGTCGCTGATGGGGCGGACGTGGCCGGTGAGCGCGGCGAGGTGGCGGCGCAGCTCGTAGCCGTGCAGGGGGCGGTCGTACAGGAACCCGAGGATGGCGAGCTTCAGCATGGGGCCACTCTGCCAGAAGGGTCCCTCGGGGCGTTGGTATATCGATGGCGTGATACCTCGGCACCGAGGTATGGTCGATGTCGATCGGCGGGCAGGTGACGGCGAACAGATGACAGATTTCAACATCTGTTATCTGTCATCTGTCTGCTGTCATCTGTTCGCCGCACGCCCGACCCTCGCCACCTCGTCGCCCGCCGCAATAGGAGCCCTCGATGCGCCACGCCCCCGTCACGCCCGACGGTCACCGGATCCGCTGGGTCGAGCTGCCCGGCGCCGAGCCGGCCCGCGTCTACCTGCACGGCCTCGGTGCCAGCTCGCCCGTCTACTTCGCCGCGGCCGCCGTGCACCCGCTGCTCGCCGGGCGCCGCAGTCTGCTGCTCGACCTCCTCGGCTTCGGCATCAGCGACCGGCCCGCGGACTTCCGGTACGCGCTGGAGGACCACGCCGACGCCGTCGCGGCCGCGCTGCGCGCCGCCGGCGTCGCGGGAGCGGAGGTCGTCGGGCACAGCATGGGCGGTGCGGTCGCGATCGTGCTGGCCCACCGGCACCCCGAGCTCGTCGCGAAGCTCCTCCTCGTCGACGCCAACCTCGACCCCATCGCCCCGGCGGCGCAGCGGCCCGGCAGCAGCGGGCTCGCCAGCTACACCGAGGAGGACTTCCTGGCCGGGGGACGGGACGAAGTCGCCGAGCGGGTCGGCCCGTCCTGGTGGGCGACGATGCGGCTGGCGGGCCCGGAGGCGCTCCACCGCAGTGCCGTCCACCTCGCCCGCGCGACGGTGCCGACCATGCGGGAGATGCTGCTGGGCCTGGACGTGCCGCGCACCTTCCTGTACCCGGCACCCGACGGCGAACCCCACGGGGCGCCGGGGCTGCGGGCGGCCGGGGTCCGGGTGGTGGCGGTGCCGGAGTGCGGGCACAACGTGATGCTCGACAACCCGGACGGCTTCGCGGCGGCCGCGGCGGAGGCGCTCGCAGGGTAGACGGGGGTCCGGCGGCAGGGCCTAGGGTGGAGGCGTGCTCGAAAGACAAGCGTCCGTGGAGGTTCCGGACGCGCTGGCCGCGTCGCTCGACGAGTTCTTCGGCCCGGAGGGGAGCACCTGGGTCGCCGGACTGCCCGCACTGGCAGGGGAGTTGCTGCGGCGATGGGGGCTGCGCCTGGACGGTCCGCCCGCGCACGGGGCCGTCGCACTGGTGCTGCCCGTGCGGCGTGCGGACGGTGAGGCCTGCGTCCTCAAGCTCCAGCCGGTGGACGAGGAGACGGCGGGCGAGCCCGCGGCCCTGCGGGCCTGGGGCGGACACGGCGCGGTGCGGCTGCTCGACCACGATCCGGCCTCGGGCTCGATGCTGCTCGAACGGCTCGACGCGGGGCGCTCGTTGCTCACCGTCGAGGACGACCGGGTGGCTCTGCTCGTGCTGGCCGAGCTGCTGCGGTCGCTGACGTCACATCAGGCCGTGCCGGGAATGCGAGGATTGGCCGATCTCGCGGACACCATGCTCGCGGAGGCGGCCGGGGCCGCGGCCGTCCTCGCCGACCCGGACGAACAGCGGCTGCTCGCCGACTGCGCGGCGGCACTGCGCGAGGTCAGGGCCGATCCCGGCGGGCAACTCCTGCACTGGGACCTGCACTTCGGCAACGTCCTCGCCCCGCTCGACCGCGCGCGGCGCGGTCCGTGGCTCGCCATCGACCCGAAGCCGCTCGCCGGACACCCCGGCTTCGAGCTGCTCCCCGCGCTGCGCAACCGCTGGGACGACGTCGTGGCCACCGGAGACGTGCGGCGGGCGGTGCGCCGGAGGTTCGATCTCCTCGTGGACGTCCTGGAGTTGGATCGGGCGGAGGCGGCCGGGTGGACGCTCGCAAGGGTGCTGCAGAACGCCGTATGGGCGGCGGAGGACGGGGAGGTGGCGCTCGACCGGGCCCAACGGGCCATCGCGGAGGAGCTGTTGGGGCGGTGAAGGGCCGCTGGAGTCTCACTGCCCCCGTACGGCCGTGAACTTCACCCGGACGCCCGGCGCGAGCAGGGCCGCCGGTTCGCGTTCCGCGTCCCACAGTGCGAGCGCCGTCCGGCCCAGGAGCTGCCAGCCGCCCGGGGACGGGCTCGGGTAGACGCCGGTGTACGGGCCCGCGAGGGCGACCGAACCGGCCGGGACGGCGCTGCGCGGAGTGGCCCGGCGCGGCACCCCGTACTCGGCGGGCAGCCCGGTCAGGTAGCCGAAGCCGGGGGAGAACCCGCAGAAGGCGACGACGTACTCGGGCCCGGTGTGGATCCGGACGGCGGCCTCCTCGGAGACGCCCCACAGCGCGGCGACCTCGCCCAGGTCGGCGCCGTCGTACACGGTCGGTACTTCGAGGAGCGGGCCGTGCGCCGTGTCCGCGGCCGCCGGACGCGCGGTGGCGAGCAGCGCGGTGAGCGCGTCGACGTCGGCGACGCCGTCCAGCAGGACGGTCCGGGCCGCGGGCACGATCTCCTCGACGGCGCCGAGCGCGCCCTCGGCCTGCCGCTCGCGCAGCCACCCGTACAGCGCGGCCACCTCGGCCGGTCCGGCCACCTCCACGAGCAGCGCGTTCCCGCCGACCGGCCGGACGGCGGCGGCCGTCACGCGAAGGCCTCCACCCGGACCCCGGCCGAGGCGAGCGCGCCCCGCACCCGCCAGGCGAGCTGGGCCGCGCCGGGGGTGTCGCCGTGCACGCACAGGGAACGGGCCTCGACGCCGATGTGCTCGCCGCCGACGGCCTCCACCGTGCCGTCCCGGGCGATGCCGACGGCCCGGGTGATCACCGACTCGGGGTCGTGCACGACCGCGTCGGGCTCGCGGCGGGGCACGAGCGTGCCGGACCGCGTGTACGCGCGGTCCGCGAAGGCCTCGGCGACGACGGGCAGTCCGACCCCTTCGGCGACGGCGAGCAGCCGCGAACCGGGCAGACCGAGGACGGGCAGCGGCCCGTCGCAGACCGCCCCGGCGCGCAGGACGCCGGCGACGACGGCCTCGGCCTGCTCGGAGTCGGAGACCACCCGGTTGTAGAGGGCGCCGTGCGGCTTGACGTACGAGACGCGGGAGCCCGCGGCGCGGGCGAACACCTGGAGCGCGCCGATCTGGTAGGCGATCTCGTCGGCCAGTTCCTCCGGCGGGACGTCCATCGCGCGGCGGCCGAAGCCGGCGAGGTCGCGGTAGGAGACCTGGGCGCCGATCCGGACGCCGCGCTCGGCGGCCAGCGAGCAGACCCGGCGCATCGTCGACGGATCCCCGGCGTGGAAGCCGCAGGCGACGTTGGCGCTGGTCACCACGGACAGCAGGGCCTCGTCGTCGGTCAGCGTCCAGCGCCCGAACCCCTCGCCGAGGTCCGCATTGAGATCGATCACCGCATCGGCCACGCCCGTCCGCCTCCCAGCAGCTGTTGAGCGAGATGGTAGGGCCTGCGCGTGAAGGCCGCGGACCGTGACCCGGGCGGCGAGCGCCGGCACCGGCGCTCGCCCCGTCGATTCGCGCCCTGGGGCGCACAGCCCCGGGCAGTGTGTTCAGTTCGCGGCAGCCGGCGCGCTGAAGGAACGTTCCAGCGGACGCAGGGCCCACAACACGATCAGCAGTGGAACGACCCCGAAGATTCCGAACGACATGTCGACGAATCGCCACGCGACGGGGATCCCGCGCAGCGGGCCGCAGATGAGCGCGAGGGGGATCACGGCCCCGCAGGCGAGCACGGCCCAGCGGATGACCCAGATGTTGCGGACCGGGTCCTTGAGCGGGCCCCAGAACGCGGCGGCGATCACCAGGTGGGCGAAGGCGAGCCAGTCGGTGCCGTAGGCGAGGAAGGGGAAGCGGTCGTTGGTCTCGGCGATACCGTCGCGGACGCGTTCGAGCCAGGCCATGGCGGCGGGGAAGTGGTCGGACACCGGGGCGGCGGGGCCGGCGGCGAAGTCGGCCAGCCAGCGGGTCTCGGTCTCCAGGGGGAAGGCGGTCAGGCCGCTCAGGACGAGGCCGACCAGGAAGAGCCAGAGCCAGCGCCGTACGCGGCGCAGAGTGGCGGCGGTGTCGTTGTCCACGGGGCGAACCTCCAGGCCGAGGGGCGGGTGGAACCTTTCCCACCTGCGCGGGACCGACTCTAGACCTTTGGTTTGAACGTGTTCAACTCCACCTCGGGGGCGGGCGCGGGCGGGTGGCGGCGAACAGCTGACAGATAACAGATTTCAAACTCTGTCATCTGTCAGCTGTCGGCTGTTCGCCGCCCCGCGGGACCTACGCGGTGTACGTGAACGCCACCGCCGCACTGGTGCCGCCCGCCGTGGTCACCGTGACGTCCACCGGGCCCGGCCCGGCGGCCGGCGGGGTGGTCACCGAACAGAACTTCGGCCCGCACGAGGCGTGCGTCCCGGGCACCCCGCCGAAGGCCACCGTCCCGTACGTCAGGTTCTCGCCGACGATGTACGTGCTCGTACCGCCCGCCACCGGCCCGCTGGTGGTCGTCACCAGGGACACGACGGGCGCGGGCGGGGCCGGCGGCAGGTCGCCGGTGTAGTCGAACGTGCCGGCGGCCGTCGTCGTCCCGCCCGGCGTGACCACGGACACGGGCGCGCTGCCCGAGCCGCCAGGGGTGGTCACCGTGCAGGCGGTGTCGGTGCAGGTGCCGGCCGCGGGGGTGCCGCCGATCAGCACCATTCCGTGGGCCAGGTTGCTGCCGCTGACCGTGATGGCCGTGCCGCCGGCGCCGGGGCCGATGGTGGTGTCCAGGCCGGTGACGGCGGGGGCCGGCTGGACGATCGGCGCCGGGGTGCTCCCGTCCAGCGTCACGACCGAGACGTGGCCGGTCGGATCGGTGTCGTTGGGGTTGGAGACCGTCGCGACGATCGGGCCGGTCGGCTGCTCGGTGCCGGTGCGGTAGATCTTCAGCTTCATGAAGTCGGACCGTCCGGGCTGCCGGTTGCCGGTGAAGACGGCCTCCAGGTGCCGGCCGTCGGGCGAGAGGGTCTCGGTGAAGGTGTAGTCGTACGGCGTGGAGTACATCATCGCGATGTCGGGGGTGGTGAGCCCCGGAGGCAGGTCGAGGGTGAGGTGGGTGGGGCCGGTGACGTCCTCCGTGCCGGCGGAGACCCAGCTGACCGAGAACGCGCCCGGCCCGGGCGGGTTCGTGCTCGGCAGGGTGCCGTACGCGGCCACGGTCACGTGCGGACCCTGGACGGCGGGGGCGTCGGCGGGCGAGGCGATGGAGGCCGCGGCGCCGGTGGCGGCGGCTGCGAGGGTGGTCACGGACAGCGCGGCGGCGAGGCCCGCTTTGGCCAGTCGAGTGATCATGTGCCGATCATCACGGAAGCGGCGCACCGCCTTCACGGCTTTTCCGAATTCCTGTTCGGAATTGGCGTGATCCCGTCGAAACCGGGTTCTGAATTCACCCCCGACACGCACCCGCACCCGTTGCGCACCGGTCGCGCAGCCGTGCCGCAGCCCGCCCGCAAGGCCCGTTTCGGTCGATGTCGGTGCGAACCTCTAATCTTGTCCACCGTGACCGCCATCGCAGACCCGCCCACCGAGCCCGGCCTCCGGCCCGCCGCCGGCACCGGCGTGCCCGCGCCGCGCCCCGCGCCCGGCCCCGCCGCCGACGAGGGCCTCGCCCGCCGGCTCAAGGCGCTGGCCTGCACCGCCCCGCTGCACGACCTGGACAACCGCAAGGTCAACCTGGCCGGCGAGTACGGCGGCTACGCGATGGCCGAGGTCGGCCTGGCGGCGATCGACCTGGTCACCCTCCACATGGACTTCGACACCGGCGCCGACCGCGACATAGTGCTCGCCCGGCTGCTGCCCCGGGTCGCCGCGCAGGCCGCCGGCCGTCCCGGCGCCGAGCACGAGCGGGTCGCCCGCTGGGTGCTGGAGTCGCTGATCAACGTCGGCAGCGTCGACCGCGGCTTCCGCGCCGTCTACGGCACCTTCGGCGCGGACGGCGAGTACGTCCGCCGCGACTACGACTTCAAGCTGATCGAGGAGGTCCCGGGCCCCGACGGCGGCGTCTACCTGCGCACCACCGACGAGGCGGTCAACGTCCTGGTCGGCGCGCTGGACACGGACGTCACCTCGGCCCAGATCGCCGCCGAGGTCAAGCTGGAGGTGCTGATCCGCCGCGGCCGCCTGGCCGACGCCCAGCTCGCCGCCGAGCAGGCCCGCTACCGCACCGTCCAGTACGCCGAGACGCTGCGC
Source organism: Kitasatospora sp. NPDC059722 (assembly GCF_042733235.1). Lineage (NCBI taxonomy): Bacteria > Bacillati > Actinomycetota > Actinomycetes > Kitasatosporales > Streptomycetaceae > Kitasatospora > Kitasatospora sp. NPDC059722. The sequence goes on along the minus strand of NZ_JBHWGD010000025.1, from coordinate 24,779 downwards.
CGCGCCCTGGAGGCGACCCGGCGCAACGTCCGCGCCGTCGACTGGATGCGCACCATCCCCGACCTCATCGACGAGGCGCTGGACCACATCGCCGACCGCTACCGGCACGAGAACGCGATTCTCACCAACATCCGCAAGGCCCGCGACGAGGCCGAGGAGCCCGAGCACAAGCGCCGCGCCGCCGAGCTCGTCGACATCGTCAAGGACTGCATCCGCCGCCACACCCAGCTGCAGACCCGCCTGCTGGAGGCCGGCCCGCTGTTCCGCGCCGAGCAGGACCGGCAGGCCTTCGCCACCCCTGGCGTCCGCAGCGGCATCGACCTGTACGGGCAGCTGCTCGCCCCCGTGCTGCGGCTGCCGGTGGAGCAGGCCGTCCGCCCCACCGGCGCGTTCTTCGCCCGGGGCGCCGGGCTGCGCGTCCCGAGCTCCGTGCGCGTCGCCGACCTGGTCGACCTGCTGCTCACCCCGCCGGTCGAGCGCGAGCACCTCGGCGCCGAGCTGCCCGACCCGGACCTCGTCGCCACCCCGGACGACAGCCGCTTCTCCGAGGCGCAGCTGGAGGCGGCGCTGGAGCTGCTGGACCTGCCGGCCGACGCGCCCCGCCGGCTCTCCGGCCTGCTCGCCGAGGCGCGCGAGCAGGATCCCGAACTCCCGTACCTGGTGGCCCTGCTCGCGGTGCACGCGGCGAGCCCGCCGGTCGGTACGGCCTACCGGCAGGGCGAGGAGCGGCTGTTGTTCGCGGTGGACGACGGCACCCCGCTGCGGGACCGGGAGTTCGGCGGCGCCGACCTGATCGTCGGCAGCGCCCTCCTGGACGCGGTCGGCATGGCCGCCGACCGCAAGGACGCCGGCTGACCGGCCCGCCGATGCACCGCCGGACCCCGCACCGCACCACCCGCCCGATCGCCCGCCCGACCACCCGAACCGCCAGCAGCAACAGCCCCGAGGAGTACCGCCCGTGACGACCCACCACGACACGTCCTGGGCGCCCGAGACCGAGCCCGCGGCCCCCGCGCCGATCACCCCGGCCGACGTGGCCGACGCCGCCCGGCTGGTCTCCTTCGGCCTCCAGGCCAAGCTGCTCCCCGCCCGCGACGCCGAGTACGCCGAGCTCGTGCGCCGCCACCGCGAGGACCCGCCGTTCGCGCGCCTCGCCGACGCGATCGCCACCGGCATGGGCCTGGTGGTGCTGGAGGTCTCGCCGCGCGCGGGCATGGCCGTGGCCGCCGCCGAGGACTCGGTCTTCGCCGTCCGCATGGGCGACTACTCGCGCCGCGCCGCGTCCGAGTCGACGGACCGCTTCCTGCACGGCCTCGCGCACCTGGCCGTCGCCGCGATGGCCTTCCCCCGCCCCGAGGACCTCGCCGACGACGGCTACCTCGGCCGGATCACCGTCAACGGCGTCGACTCCTTCGTGCGCCAGGCCTGCCGCCGCCTGGAGGAGCAGGCCGACGCCGAGGGCGCGAACACCGACCCGCAGAGCGACGCCCCGGGCCTGGAGGCCGCCTGGCGGGTGTGGGCCCGGCGCACCGCCACCGGCGCCACCAAGGACGCCCGCCGGCTCTCCGGCTCCACCATCGGCATCGTCGCCAAGGCCGTGGTGTTCCTGGTCGACTCGGGCTTCCTGCAGAAGGTCTCGGACGACGCCGGCGGTACCTACCGCACCACCGCCCGCTACCAGCTGCAGGTCCGGGACCTGGCGGGCACGGCCGCGATGGCCGAGCTGCTCGACCTCGGTGTCGTCCCGGTCTCGGACGGCACCGCGAGCCTGCTGCCGCCGGACACCGCCGACGAACTGGTGGCGGACGCCGGCCTCCCGTTCCACTCCCTCTGAGCACGAGCCCGGCAGCACGAGCCCGGCAACACGAGCCCTGACGGCATCAGCCGAGCAGCACGAGCCCCCGCCCCGAACCCCGTCCCTCCGAGCCCCGCCCACCCTCAAGCCACGTAAGCCACGGAGAACCGCCGCACATGTACGAGCTCAACCGGGTCCGCCTCTATTCGATCGGACCGGCCGGCGCCCGCTACGCCGACACGGTGCTCGACCTGCGCGGCGTCGGCGAGCCGGTCGCCGACCCGGCCCCGCAGCAGATCGGCCTGTTCGGCGAGGACGGCGACGGCCCGGTGCGCCGCCCGGCCCCGGCCGGCGTGCTCTTCCTGGAGAACGGCGGCGGCAAGTCCGTCCTGCTGAAGCTGATCTTCTCGGTGATGCTCCCGGGCCACCGCAACACCCTGGGCGGCGCCAGCTCCGGCGTGCTGCGCAAGTTCCTGCTCGCCGACGACTGCGGCCACGTGGCGCTGGAGTGGCAGCACACCGTGACCGGTGAGCTGATCGTCGTCGGCAAGGTCAGCGAGTGGCGCGGCCGCCAGGTCTCCTCCGACCCGCGCAAGTTCGCCGAGACCTGGTACTCCTTCCGCCCCGGCCCCGGCCTGACGCTGGACTCGCTGCCCGTGGCCGAGCGGGTCAGCCTGGCCGGCGACCAGAGGGCCCGTGGCCGGCGCCGCACCATGAAGGGCTTCCGCGACGCCCTCACCGAGGCCGGCAAGGCCCACCCGCACCTCGACCTGGTCTTCGAGGACGGTCACGACCGCTGGACCGAACACCTCGGCGAGCTCGGCCTCGACCCCGAACTCTTCCGCTACCAGCGCGAGATGAACGCCGACGAGGGCGAGGCGGCCGGCCTCTTCGCGGTCAAGCACGACAGCGACTTCACCGACCTCCTGCTGCGCGCCGTCACCGACACCCGCGACACCGACGGCCTGGCCGACCTCGTCCACGGCTTCGCCGCCAAGCTCGGCCTGCGCTCCGAGCTCACCGCCGAGCGCGACTTCACCGCCGGGTCGCTCGACCTGCTGGAGCGCATCGCCGAGTCCACCACCGCGCGCGAGGCCGTCCGCGAGGCCCACCGCACCGCCGAGCGCCGCACCCGGCGCCTCGCCCACGCGCTCGCCTCCCGCGCCACCGCCGAGCGCGACCGCGCCCAGGACCTCGCCATCGAGGTCGCCGCGGCCGCGAGCGCCGTCACCGCCGCCGAGGCCGACCGCACCCGGCACAACCTGATCGCCGAGGAGCTCACCTACCGGCACGCCACGCTGAGCCTCGCCGCGGCCACCGCCGAGGCCGCCGCGCTGCGCCGCGAGCTGATCGACGCCCGCACCCTGCACTCCGCGTGGCAGGCCGCCGAGGCGGTGCTGCGCCAGCGCGCCGCCGCCGACCGGGTGGCCCGGGTCGCCGCCGCGATCCGCGAGGCCGAGCTGGACGCCGCCCCGGCGCTCGCCGCCCGTGCGCGCGCCGCCACCGCGCTCGCACGCGCCCTGGAGACCGCCGCCGCGGCGGCCGAGTCCCGCGCGGACACCGAGGAGCAGCGCGCGAGCGAGCTCCAGGAGGACGGTGCCAAGGCGCAGTCCGACGCCACCGAGGCCGCCACCGCGGCCCAGAAGGCCCGCAGCGAGGTCGAGCACCTGCGCCAGCGCCTGGTCGAGGTCGAGCAGGAGACGGCCGCCGCGGTCGAGGCCGGATTCATCGACGCGGACGGCGACGTCGACCCGGCCCGGGCCGCGCTGCACGCCGCCGACGTCGAGAAGGCCGCGAGCGCCGCGCTCGGCCAGGCCCGGACGGTCGCCGAGGCCGCCGCCGCCCGCCTGCGCGAGGCGGCCGCCGCCACCGGCCGGGCCGAGCTCGCCGCCGAGCGCGCCGGCGACGCCCGCAAGGACGCCGCCCGCTCGCTGGCCGCCGAGCAGCGCACGGCGGCCCTGCTCGCCACCGAGCCGCGCCTGGCCGACCTGCTGTCCCTCACCGCCTATCAGGAGGGCGCCGACGAGGAGGCCGGCTACCTCACCCCCGCCGTCCTCGACCGCAATGCCGAGTACCTGCGCGAGCTCCTCGACGAGGCCATCGCCACCGCCGAGCGCACCCTGTTCGACCTGCGCACGGCCGCCGCCGACGACTCCCGCATCCTCGCCGCCCTCGGCGACGGCGGCCTGCTGCCGCCCGGCCCGGACGTGCTCGCCACCGTCGAGTACCTCGCCGAGCACGGCATCCCGGCCCTGCCCGGCTGGCGCTACCTGGCCCAGTCCGTCGACCCGGCCGACCACGAGGCGATCCTGGCCGCCCGCCCCGAGCTCGTCGACGGCGTGGTCGTCACCGACCCCAACTCGCTGGACCGGGCCCGCGAGGCCCTGCAGTCCGCCGCACTGCTGCCCCGTTCGACGGTCGCCGTGGGCGCCGCCGCCTCGCTGATCGCCCCGATCACCGACGAGCCGGCGTTCTTCCTCGTGCCGCCGAACCCGGCCATGCACGACGAGTCCGCCGCCGACGGCGAGCGCCGCGAGCTGCGCGCCCGCGCGAGCGCCCGCGAGGAGCACATCCGCGAACTCGCCGCCCGCCTCGGCGCCGACCGCGCCCTCGCCGCCCGCCTCGCCTCCTGGCACGCGAGCTGCCCGCCCGGCACGCTCGCCGAGCTCGCCGCCGCCGCCGAGGCCGCCCGCGAGCACGCCGAGCAGTCCGCCGCCGCGCTCGCCACCCTGCGCGCCGACCACGACGAGGCCGAGGCCGACCACGCGGCCGCCGCATCCGCCCACGAGGAGCACCGCGAGGCCGCCCAGCGCGCCCGCCGCCGCGCCGACGCCCTCTCCGGCCTCGCCTTCCGCCTGCGCGAGCGCGCCAACTGGTCCCGCCGCCAGCGCGAACTCGCCGACGACGCCGCCGAGTGCGACCGCCGCCAGACCCAGTGCGCCGAGCGCGCCCGCACCTGCGACGAGGACCGCCGCGCCGCCCAGCGCGCCGCCGACGACGCCCGCCGCACGGCCCGCGCCCTGCGCGCCGAGCGCGCCGAGATCCCCGCCGCCGAGCAGGCCGACGAGCCCGCCGACACCGCGCCCGCCGCGCTGCCCGCCCTGCGCGAGGCCTACCGCGCCGCCTCCCAGCTGTACGAGAAGGTCGGCGTCGGCGCCGACCTGCGCGCCGAGCAGGCCCGTGCCGAGGGCGACGAGGCCGCCGCCGCGGTCGAGCTCGACCGCCTCACCAACAAGGTCCGCACCCGCGCCGAGGAGCTGCTCGGCAGCCCCGACGGCGCGGACGGCCCCGCCCGCCAGGCCGCCGCCGCGCGCGCCGAGGAGCTGGTCGCCACCATCGAGGCCCGCTCCGCCGCCGCGAGCGAGCAGCTCGGCCGCCTGCGCGGCGACGCCGAGCGCTCCGCCCCCGTGGACGGCGAGGCGCACACCGAGCTGCCCGAGGACCTCGTCCCCACCGACCCCGAGCACGCCCAGACCCTCCTGCGCACCGCCACCAACCGGCTGGCCGAGCGCCGCGAGGCCCTGGACGCCGCCCGCACCGCGCACGCCGACCTCCAGCGGACCTTCGACGCCGCCCAGTCGGCGGCCGGCGCGTTCGACGAGCTCGCCGGCCAGCTCCGCGACGGCCTGCGCGACAACCAGGACGACGCGGACCACCCGGCCGAGCCGTACCTCGGCGCCCTCCCCGAGGCGCGCACCGCCGTCGCCGAGGCCCGCCGGGCCCTGCGCACCGCCGTCGGCGAGCTGTCCTCCGCCGAACTCGCCGTCCGCGACGCCTCGGACGCGCTCGTCCGGCACGCCAACGCCGCCCGCTACGAGGCCGTGCGCACCCCCGCCCGCCAGCAGATCCGCGAACTGCCCGCCTCCGCGCTGCCCGAGCACGCCGCCGCGTGGGCCGCCGCGTTCGCCCCCCGGCTGCGCGTGCTCACCGACGAACTCACCCAGCTGGAGCGCAACCGCGGCTCGATCGTCGACCGCCTGCGCGGCCTGGTCGAGTCCTCGCTCACCACGCTGCGCGCCGCCCAGCGGCTGTCCCGGCTGCCCGAGGGCCTGGGGGAGTGGTCGGGCCAGGAGTTCCTGCGGATCCGCTTCGAGGACCCGGACCACGCGACCCTCGTCGAGCGCCTCGGCGAGGTCATCGACGAGGCCACCCGCGCCGCCGTCCGGAAGAACAGCGACCTGCGCCGCGACGGCATGTCGCTGCTGCTGCGCGGGGTCGCCGCAGCGATCGGCCCGAAGGGCGTCAGCGTCGAGATCCTCAAGCCGGACGCGGTGCTGCGCGCCGAGCGGGTCGGCGTCGGCCAGATGTCCGACGTCTTCTCGGGCGGCCAGCTGCTCACCGCCGCCATCGCGCTCTACTGCACGATGGCCGCGCTGCGCGCCAACGACCGCGGCCAGTCCCAGCTGCGGCACGCCGGCACGCTGTTCCTCGACAACCCGATCGGCCGCGCCAACGCCACCTACCTGCTGGAGCTCCAGCGCGCCGTGGCCGACGCGCTCGGCGTCCAGCTCATCTACACCACCGGCCTGTTCGACACCACGGCGCTCGCCGAGTTCCCGCTGGTGATCCGGCTGCGCAACGACGCCGACCTGCGGGCCGGCCTCAAGTACATCTCGGTGGAGGAGCACCTGCGTCCCGGCCTGCCCGCCCCGCAGGACCCGGACGGCCCGGCCATCCACGGCGAGATCACCGCCACCCGGATGTTCAAGCGGCCCGCGGAGGTTCCCGACCGGCCCTGAACTGGTTAGCGTGATCGGCATGCTGACGATCGCGCACCTCAGTGACATCCACCTCGGCCAGGACCACCGCCGGGACCGCGGCGAGCGGGCTCGGCGGCGGGCCGAGCGGGTGATGGCCCACCTCGATGCCCTGCCCGGCCCGCTGGACGCGGTGCTGGTGACGGGGGACCTCGCCGACCACGGCCTGGCCGCCGAGTACGAGCAGGTCGTCGAGGTGCTCAAGTCCCGCCACCGCGTCCTCATCTGCCCGGGCAACCACGACAGCCGCGCGCCGTACCGCGAGGTGCTGCTCGGCGGGGTGGCGCAGGACGAGCAGGCGGACGGTCCGATCAACCGGCTGCACCAACTCCCGGGCGCGGACGTGCTGATGCTCGACTCGTCCATCCCGGGTCGGCCGGACGGCCTGCTGGACGAGGAGACGCTCACCTGGCTGGACGCCGAACTCGGCGCCGGGCGCACCGAGTTGCCCGCCCTGGTGGCCTTCCACCACCCGCCCGTCGAGCTGGCCGTACCGACCGTCGACGGCATCCGCCAGTTCGGCGAGGCCGGCCTCGCCCGCGTCCTGGGCCGCCACCCCCGCGTCGTCGGCCTGCTCTGCGGCCACTCCCACACGCCCGCCGCGACGACCTTCGCCGGACTGCCGCTGCTCGTCGCCCCCGGTGTGGTCTCCACCGTCACCCTGCCCTGCGAGGGCGGTGAGGGCGTCTCCTTCACCCACCCGCCGATGCTCGCCTTCCACGTCCTGGACGGCGACCGTCGGCTCACCACGCACTACCGCGTGGTGCCCGAGAACTGACCCCGCGACGGTCCCTGTGGCGGGCCGTGCGGTGGGCCGTGCGGTGGGCCGTGCGACGGCCCCTGCGACGGCCCCCGTGACCGGCCCGGCCGCGGGAAGGGCCGGGCCGCGAGCGGTTCCCGGACCGCGGCCCGGCTCCCGGCCATCGGCGTCGCCGAGTTGGGTGCGCGCATCCGCTGGGCGGCGACCTGGCGCGAGACCAGGATCTCCAGCAGGCACCACATCGTGCCGAACACCCCGAGCCCCATCGCCATCAGCGCGGGCGTCATCAGCCAGCTGCCCGCGTACGAGGCGAGCGTCGCGACGACCACGCCCACCAGCGTGAAGGAGAACGAGAGCACCGCGCGGACGGCGGCGGCGCGCACCTCGTCGGGCAGGCGGCGACGGCGGCGTGGCACGGACATCGGGCGACCCCAGGCGCGAATTCGGCGGCGGGCACGGAACGGGCGCTCGCGTCGAGCGCCCCCGGTACGAACTCTGCCCCGCGCAAGCCGGACTATGCGTCCGAATCCACCGAACTGCCGTCAAATCGTGTGATCCGGCCCGATTCGTCCGCGGCCGGCCCCGTGGCGGACCTCAGCCCAGCTGCTGGTTGAGCTCCTCCAGGGCGCCCGTCACGATCGTCCGCATCGCCCGCTCGGCGTGCTCGCCGTCCCCCGCGCAGATCGCCTCCGCCACCTCGCGGTGCAGCCGGATCGCGTACGGCTCCGGCTGATGGGGCATCAGATGGTACTCGGTCCGCCCGGTGAGCACCGCACCCACGGTGTCCCCGAGGTGGGCGAACATCTCGTTGCCGGAGGCTTTCAGGACGGTGGCGTGGAAGGCGATGTCGTGGCGGAGGAAGGTGGTGAGGTCGGCGGCCCGCGCCGACATCGTCAACTCGACCGCCAGGGAGCTGAGTTCACGGCGGTGGTCGTCGCTCGCGTGGACGGCGGCGAGCGCGGCGGCGGCCGGTTCGACGGCCACCCGCAGCGAGCCGAGCGAGCGCAGCTGCGCCGGACGGTCGGCGCCGGCCAGCCGCCAGCGGATCACCAGCGGGTCGAAGACGTCCCAGCCGGACTTCGGCTGGACCGTGATCCCGACCCGCCGCCGCGAGGCCACCATGCGCATCCCCTCCAGGATCCGCACCGCCTCCCGCACGACCGTCCGGGACACCCCGAACCGCTCCTCCAGCTCCTCGCTGCGCAGCACCGCGCCCACGGGGATCTCTCCCCCGGCGATCGCCGGACCGAGCTCGTCAAGCAGCCGCCCTGGCAGCCCCTGGATCTCCATCCGCCCAGCCTAGACGTCGACCCCGCCCCACCCCCTGCGACCCCACGCCTCGGGGCTGACCCCTACGGCCCGCCCCCGCTCCCAACTTCTCCCTTCGCCACGCCCCACCAGCCCCCGTCGAGCGCCCCCGCCCCCTGCGACCCACCCCACACGCCAAAAGTATGACGATTCGGTTTCCGCCACTTGAATACGTCATATCTTTGGAGCGATAGTGGCGGCCAGGCAACGAAGGAGCACCACCCATGGCTCTCAGCGTCGAGAACCACGACCTCCCGCAGACCCCTCCCACGATCGTGGTGATGGGCGTCTCCGGAGTCGGCAAGACCACCCTGGCCCGTCTCCTGGCCGACCGCCCCGGCCACCCCCCGCCCGAGGCCGCGCCCGTGGCCCCCGCGCCCCACAAACGCCAGATTGTCGCGCGGCGACCGCCCGTGCAGCGAGAG